>NZ_JACLIC010000029.1:0-210 GCF_019748695.1 Paenibacillus cucumis (ex Kampfer et al. 2016)
AGTTTTACCCTATTCCCTTGTGACGAACGTCTCGGACAAATGCAAAACAACTTACTTTGCGTTCGGCTGTTCCATGGTTCGGGCAACCGCCCAAATAAAGCCCATCAGTTCACGTGCTACAGCGGCAATCGCCACATTGGGATGCTTGTGTTTTCCAAAGATCAGGCGGCGGTATTTGGCATGTAGCCTGTTCTGCGCTTTCCATGAAAT
>NZ_JACLIC010000003.1:0-77679 GCF_019748695.1 Paenibacillus cucumis (ex Kampfer et al. 2016)
GGACGCCGCCAAGCAAAGAACCACTGCCGATGTAATTCGGTGGTGGTTTTTATTTTATATATTAAAATTCAGAAGACATTATGATTTAGGAGATGTGAACGTTACATCTCTTGTTTGACTTTAAAGGGAACCTCTGAGACACTCAAATGTAAGAAAAGGGCACAAGCAGCCTTTTGTACAGAATGAACTTACATTAGAAGAAAATGAGGTGCAGATTAGTATGGAACTTCGCAAATTAACGATCGACGATTATGAGGCTTGTATGGCGCTCTCCGAGTATGCTTTTCAATTTAAATTAACAGAGGATCAGTTAGAGAAGCGGCGCCAGGAATTCGCTAAGCATAATGTATTGGGGGTTTATGCGGATGGTCAGGTTGGAGCCAAGCTGCAGATTATTCCTTTTCAGACCTATATCCACGGAAGGTCCTTTGAAATGGGTGGAATTGCAGGTGTAGCGACTTGGCCGGAATATAGACGTAAGGGCTGGGTAGCAGGATTGCTGAAATACGCACTAGAAGAAATGAATCGGAATAAACAAAGTGTATCTTTCCTGCATCCGTTTTCGTTTTCTTTTTATCGAAAGTATGGCTGGGAAACCTATGTTGAATATAAGAAATACAAATTGTCTACGGCTCAACTGCCTGCCAAGCAACTGACACCAGGCACGATCAAACGTGGTAATGCTGAGCTTGCAGAATTGAAGCAGGTGTATGACGCTTATGCAGCGCGCTATAATGGGACTTTGAATCGTGATGATGCGTGGTGGGAAAATTCCGTTTATGTCAAAAAAGGAAGCCAGCGTGCTGTATACTATGATGAGGCAGGAGTGCCGCAAGGGTATGTCCTCTACGAAGTCAAGGAAAGTAAGTTTACCATCGGTGAGTTCATTCATTTGAATGAAGAGTCCAGACGAGGGCTTTGGACGTTCATTGCTAATCACGATTCCATGATTGACGAAGTAACTTTACAGGCACCTGCAAGTGATCTGCTTGCATTTCAATTGGACAATCCACGGATTGGGCAAGAGGTAGTGCCTTACTTTATGGCACGAATCGTGAGCGTGGAGCAGTTCATTTCGCAGTATCCTTTTGCCAGTCAAGACTCGCCCGTTCAGATTTGGCTTGACGTCGAAGATGCTTACGCTCCGTGGAACGAAGGTGTATGGGAATTAAACGTGGCGATGAACGGAACCGCTTCAATATGGAAAAAGGCAAAATCGGATGGCGAGGGTCAGCTAAATCAGCCGATTCGTCTTAGTATTCAATCCCTTTCAGCCGTGTTAATGGGTTATCGTAGACCCGCAGAGATGGCACAGATCGGTAGATTGGAAGGGCCAGTTAGCGCAATCCAAGCGCTGGAAAAGGCAGTTCCCAAACGCGAAACCTATTTGCTTGATTTCTTTTGAGCGATTATCTATATCGAGTACGACTTCATTCCAACAGATATGAAGCGCAATTGGAAGCAATGAGAACTTCTCCCGAGGTCCGGGAGAGGTTTTTTTGTGTCAGGCGAATATTTCGTGTAAAATCGTAAAAAATGAATAGTGCCCCCACTTGGCAAAACAGTAAAATATGCTATAATGTATATAAAGTCAAAGAAAGTCAAAGTCAACTCAAGGTTAAATACGCAGGATTATATTTCTGGAATACGTGCTATTTACCTATGATATGACGTTAGCTTTCTTACTGTTCTCTGATGAAAAGTACCGTAAGTCGGAACACATCATTGGAAGATCAAGGGGATATTCAAGGACCTTCGTGCTTCCTTTGTTCTCCTGTTTAACACTTGTATCAGCAAGATTCGCTGTTTCTCTGAGTGGTTAAATGGGTGGAGAAGGTGTACTCTGTGGGGGGCGTGTGGTCCTTATTGACTTAACGTTTCAGACAGTGGAGGATGATTGGATGCGTAATATCTCTGATATTATTGAACGATATCTGAAGGGTATTTTGCATGAAAGTCCCGAAGGAATGATTGAAATTCAGCGTAATGATCTGGCAGATCAGTTTTCATGTGTACCTTCCCAGATCAATTATGTCATCAGCACCCGTTTCACTCTTGAAAAAGGGTATCTCGTCGAGAGTAAACGTGGCGGTGGTGGATATGTTCGTATACAACGCATTGAATTACCTGCCCAATCGGCGCTGCACAACCATCTGCATCACAGTATCGGTGACGAGATTGGACAGACTGCTGCGGAAGGCTTGATTTATCAATTGGAAGAAGCGCGTTTTTTAAGTAAGCGGGAAGCCGGGTTGATGCGTGCGGCTGTGTCGAGAGAAGTTCTTATGGTCAAACTTCCTTACCGGGATCAAATTCGTGCCAGAATGTTGAAGGCAATGCTAATATCTTTGCTCGGTAAATGAAAACTATCGGGATCAAAGGAGGTACATCTATATGCTGTGCCAAGAATGTAACAAACGTCCGGCTACACTTCATTTTACGAAAATTGTAAATGGCGAGAAGACGGAATTTCATATTTGTGAATCATGTGCCCGAGAGAAGGGGGAGATGATTCCTGGAACAGCAGGAGGATTCTCTATTCACAACCTGTTATCAGGAATACTCGATTTTGATCCGGCAGGCAAAAGTTCAGGTGCTGCTCCTGCTAAAACGCTGCAATGTGAAGAATGTGGCATGACGTATGCTCAGTTCAGCAAAGTTGGTCGTTTTGGCTGCAGTTCCTGTTATAAATACTTTGACAGCCGTCTGGACCCTTTGTTCAAGCGAGTGCATGGTAGTACATCGCATGTAGGTAAAGTTCCTGCCAGAGCAGGCGGGCGTATTAAGGTGAAACGGCAAATTGCCGATCTGAAGCAAAATCTGCAGCAGAGCATTGCTCAAGAAGAGTTTGAAGAGGCCGCTCAGATTCGTGACCAGATCCGGGAACTTGAAAAAGAAATAGCTCAAGAGTAAAGTTTGTCATAAGTAGGAGGGAAGCATGATGCCTAATCTGCGTTTTACAGAGAAGGCGCTCAGTGACTGGATGCGCAGTGATGCAACTGATTCGGAGATCGTAATCAGCAGTCGTGTCCGGATCGCACGTAACCTTCAGCATATCCCGTTTCCAATGCTGGCTTCGAGTGAGCAATCGGAAGAGGTGCTGAATAAGCTGAGCGAAGTACTTCAGTACGATGACGTACACGCCTTTGGTGATTTTACTACACTCGATCTGATCGATATTGACGAACTCGACAAGCGTGTGCTGGTGGAAAAACATTTGATTAGTCCGAGTCTGGCGAATGAATCGACCAACGGAGCCGTAATTCTTAGTGAGGATGAGTCGGTAAGTATTATGATCAATGAAGAGGATCATTTGCGTATCCAGTGCCTCTATCCGGGGTTCCAGGTCAAAGAGGCCTGGGAGAAAGCTTCCGCTATAGATGATGCTTTTGAAGCGCACGTGGATTATGCGTTTGATGATCGCAGAGGGTATCTGACCAGTTGTCCAACCAACGTTGGAACAGGTGTCAGGGCATCGGTTATGATGCACCTTCCCGCATTGGTTATGACTCAGCAGATTGGCCGTATCCTCAGTGCCGTGTCTCAAGTGGGATTAACGGTGCGAGGGATTTATGGAGAGGGTAGCGAGGCAATGGGCAACTTGTTCCAGATTTCCAATCAGATTACACTTGGACAGACGGAGCAAGAAGTGATCGACAACCTCCACGGTGTTGTTTTACAGATGATTGGTCATGAGCGTACCGCAAGAGAACGGCTCATTACTGATTCCAGACTGCGTATTACGGATCGAGTGATGCGTTCATACGGGATTTTGTCTCATGCAGCGATTGTAGATACGAAGGAAGCAGCGCAACGTTTGTCGGATGTGCGGCTCGGCGTAGATCTTGGTTTGTTGGAAGGATTGTCGATTCCAGTGATGAATGAGTTGAATGTAATGACTCAGCCAGGGTTTTTACAAAAAACATTTGGGGATATGCGTACAGATGAGCGCGACATCTACCGTGCTCAGTTAATTCGTGATACGATCAATGCAGCTAAAAGTTCTGGTTAAACTTTCCTTTAAGCGTTAATATGGGTTTCATGCCGCATCTGCGGCTTTTATATAATAAGCTTCCATCTAGACTGAAGCTACCAATGATTTTATTCGCAGCATGGCTGCAAACAAAAGTGATATGAAGAATACGAAGGGGCATTCAAATAGAATGGAATCCCTCGTTTTATCCAAAACCATGGAGGTGCAGGAGATATGATGTTTGGAAGATTTACGGAACGGGCCCAAAAGGTGCTCGCACTCGCGCAGGAAGAAGCTGTCCGTCTCGGTCACAATAACATCGGTACGGAGCATATTTTGCTCGGCCTCATTCGTGAAGGTGAAGGCATTGCTGCCAAAGCACTGATCGGCCTGGGACTCGGATTGGAAAAAATTCAGGATGAAGTAGAAACGCTGATTGGCCGTGGCCAAGAGCAACCTACGAACATTGCATATACGCCACGTGCGAAAAAAGTAATTGAATTGTCGATGGATGAGGCGCGTAAACTCGGTCACACCTATGTTGGCACAGAACACATTCTTCTCGGATTGATCCGTGAAGGTGAAGGCGTTGCGGCACGTGTGCTCAATAACCTTGGCATCAGCTTGAACAAAGCACGTCAGCAAGTACTGCAATTGCTCGGTAGCAGTGAAGCAGTTTCCAGCCACAACGGCACACCTGCCAATGTAAGCACACCAACACTGGACAGCCTCGCTCGTGATTTGACGGCGTATGCCAGAGAGAATAACCTTGACCCGGTTATTGGCCGTAGCAAGGAAATTGAGCGTGTGATTCAGGTATTGAGTCGTCGTACCAAAAATAACCCGGTATTGATCGGTGAACCGGGTGTAGGTAAAACAGCAATTGCCGAGGGTCTTGCTCAAAAAATTATTGCAAACGAAATTCCCGAAACATTGCGTGATAAACGTGTAATGACGCTGGATATGGGTTCGGTTGTTGCTGGAACCAAATATCGTGGTGAGTTCGAGGATCGATTGAAAAAAATCATGGATGAGATTCGTCAGGCGGGCAACATTGTCCTGTTCATTGATGAGTTGCACACACTGATTGGTGCGGGTGGCGCAGAAGGCGCGATTGATGCATCGAACATCTTGAAACCGGCTCTTGCTCGTGGAGAATTACAGTGCATCGGTGCAACGACACTGGATGAGTACCGCAAATATATCGAGAAGGATGCTGCGCTAGAGCGTCGTTTCCAACCGATTACAGTGGATCAACCATCTCCGGAAGAAGCCATTCAAATTTTGCATGGTCTGCGTGATCGTTACGAAGCGCATCACCGTGTGAAAATTACGGACGAAGCGATTGTGCAAGCTGTCAAATTGTCGGATCGGTATATTACAGATCGTTTCTTACCGGATAAAGCGATCGACTTGATCGATGAAGCAGGATCAAAAGTAAGATTGAACTCCTATACGATTCCGCCAAACCTGAAACAATTGGAGAGCCGTCTGGAAGATATCCGTAAGGAAAAAGACGCCGCGGTTCAAAGTCAAGAGTTCGAAAAGGCAGCGGCACTGCGTGATACGGAACAAAAAATCCGTGAAGAGCTTGATACAACGAAAAATCAATGGAAAGAAAAACAAGGTCGTACCGATTCCGAAGTCACTCCGGAAGATATCGCTCAAGTGGTAGCCAACTGGACAGGAATTCCGGTGAACAAGCTGAAAGAAGAAGAGACACAGCGTCTGATGAATCTGGAGTCCATTCTTCATGAACGTGTAATCGGTCAGGATGAGGCTGTTAAATCGGTCAGCCGCGCCGTTCGCCGTGCACGTGCAGGACTTAAAGATCCAAAACGCCCAATGGGTTCATTCATCTTCCTCGGTCCTACCGGTGTAGGTAAAACCGAGCTGGCTCGTGCACTTGCTGAAGCAATGTTTGGTGATGAAAATGCCGTAATCCGGATTGATATGTCCGAGTATGGTGAGAAACACTCCACAGCACGACTGGTCGGAGCGCCTCCAGGTTATGTTGGATACGAAGAAGGCGGACAGTTGACAGAGAAAGTTCGTCGCAAACCGTACTCCGTTGTCCTGCTGGATGAAGTGGAAAAAGCTCACCCCGAAGTTTTCAACATCTTGTTGCAAGTGCTGGAAGATGGTCGTCTGACGGATTCCAAAGGCCGTGTTGTTGACTTCCGTAATACACTGATCATTCTCACATCCAACGTGGGTGCAGAAGCGATCAAACGTAATTCTACTCTTGGATTCACAGCTGTTGTGGATGCAGGTGCAGATTACGATAATATGAAGGGCAAAGTGATGGATGAGCTGAAGAAAAGCTTCCGTCCTGAGTTCTTGAACCGGATCGATGAAATCATCGTATTCCACTCGCTCGAAGAGAAACACATTGCTGAGATTGTTACTCTTATGAGTGAGGACTTACGTAAACGTCTTAATGAGTACGAGGTTGATTTTGAGCTCACAGATAACGCTAAGGCCTTCTTGGCGAAAGCTGGATTTGATCCTGCTTACGGTGCACGCCCACTTCGCCGGGCGATCCAGAAGCATATTGAAGACAAATTGTCTGAAGAGTTGCTTACAGGTAATGTGACTAAAGGGGATTCCTTACTCATCGACGAAGAGAATGGTGCATTGTCTGTAACGAAAAAGGAAGTAGCAGTTCCATCCAATGAGGAAATTGAAACAAAATAAATATGATGTATGTGGCTGAATGAATTCAGCTACCCGCATATATAGAACCTCATATATAGAACCTCCCTGGCTTTGGCCGGGGAGGTTTTTTTCGTATGTACGAATATATAAAGGGATGTGTGAAGATTTGATTGAGATGAAGCGATATTGATGAGGAACATGTGTAAAGTTTGCGATAATCCTTTACGAAAAATCTCAAACAATGGTAAACTTTTAGTATCCCTGTATGTCAGGCAATGAGTAAATTTTGTCGAATAATGCAAAATGCTGCTATAAAATAAAAAAATCAATAGGAGTGCTGAAGTGGCCAAAGTAAAAACTAAGTTTCAATGTACGGAATGCGGCTATGAAGCCCCCAAATGGTACGGGAAATGTCCTGGCTGTCAGTCCTGGAATTCGATGATAGAAGAAACTGAAACGGTAGTCAAAACACAAGGAAGAAATTCTCCTCTGTTTGACAGTAAAGATAAACCGCTTCCTATCATAGATATAGATAGCGGTCAGGAGCCGCGTGTACAGACTGGAATCGGTGAACTGAACCGTGTATTGGGCGGCGGCATTGTGCCAGGTTCGCTTGTTCTGGTGGGGGGCGACCCGGGGATTGGAAAATCAACGTTGATGTTACAGACTTCTCATGCGCTGACCCACTCGGGGCTACGCGTGTTATATGTGTCTGGAGAAGAATCCGTAAAGCAGACGAAGCTGCGCGCAGACCGTCTTGGTGCACTTTCGCCGGAGCTGTATGTGCTCTGTGAAACCAATATGGAGCGGGTTGAGGAAGCGGTGGATCAGATCCAGCCGCATTTTCTTGTCATCGATTCCATTCAGACCGTATATCTGCCCGAAGTTACCAGCGCACCAGGAAGTGTAGCACAGGTAAGGGAATGTACGTCCAGATTCATGCGGATTGCGAAAGGCCGAGGCATTGCAACGGTTCTTGTAGGGCATGTTACCAAAGAAGGTGCCATTGCTGGTCCGCGTATGCTGGAGCATATGGTGGACTGTGTGCTTTATTTCGAAGGAGAGCGGCATCATACGTATCGTCTCCTTCGTGCGGTGAAGAACCGTTTCGGTTCTACTAACGAGATTGGCATATTTGAAATGGGGGAAGATGGCCTTCGTGAAGTCGGTAATCCCTCCGAGTTATTTTTATCTGAACGTCCACTAGGGGTAGCTGGATCTACCGTTGTGGCGAGTATGGAAGGCACACGTCCGATGCTTGTAGAATTACAGGCTTTGATTTCAACGACCCACTTCCCTTCTCCTAGGCGGATGGCAACAGGTATCGACCATCATCGATTAAATCTAATTATAGCGGTGCTTGAAAAACGCATGGGTATGTTCCTGCAGACACAGGATGCCTATCTGAATGTGGCTGGTGGGGTGAGGCTGGATGAGCCAGCGGTCGATCTGGCTGTGGCAGTTAGCATTGCCTCCAGCCTGAGAGATGTGCCAACGAAGCCGGATGATGTCATCTTTGGCGAGATTGGACTGACCGGTGAAGTTCGTGCCGTATCCAGGGCAGAACAACGTGTGAAAGAAGCCGCGAAGCTGGGCTTCAAACGAGTTATTTTACCAGAAAAAAGCTTAAAGGGCTGGAAACATCCTCGCGGGATACAACTGATCGGTGTGAATACCGTGGCAGATGCACTAGCGGTTGCTTTAGATTAGGGGGCATAACAAGATGAAGGATTCAAGCCAACTGGACAATATGAATGATTTGTTAAGGCTGATCGCACCAGGTACACCTTTCCGCGAAGGTCTGGAAAATGTGCTACGCGCCAAGACGGGCGCACTGCTTGTTGTAGGATACAGCCCTGAAGTAATGGAAGTGGTGGATGGGGGATTTTCGATTAACTGTGATTTCTCCCCGAACTACCTGTATGAGCTTGCTAAAATGGACGGAGCCATTATTCTGAGTGAGGATTTGAAGCGGATTTTGTATGCCAACACACAGCTGATTCCGGACTCATCCATCTCTTCCTCAGAGACGGGCATTCGTCACCGGACAGCAGAGCGAGTGGCAAAACAAACGGGTAAGTTAGTTGTTTCCATCTCACAGCGCCGGAATATTATTACCCTGTATCAGGGAACACTTCGATATTCGCTTAAGGAAATCGGGGTGATTTTGACCAAAGCCAATCAGGCGATTCAAACGCTCGAAAAGTATAAAGCGGTGCTCAAGCAATCCCTTACGAATCTTAGTGCTTCCGAATTCGAGGAACTCGTTACGATTCCCGAGGTGGTTAATGTTATTCAGCGCACAGAAATGGTACTGCGGATCAAAACCGAGATTGAACGTTATATCGATGAGCTAGGTAATGAAGGAAGGCTCATTTCGATGCAAATGGAAGAGCTCGTGGGTACTACAGAGGAAGAAGCGTGGTTACTGTATAAAGACTATGCTCGTGATGACAGCGATGACAAGATTCGCGATATTATCGTGGGATTAAAAAGATTGTCGGACGATGAGTTGCTTGATGCACATCATATTGTACGGTTGCTTGGCTATCCTTCATCTGCGGCAACTTCTGAAGATTCGGTTGCCCCGCGCGGATATCGGGTATTAAATAAGATCCCTCGTCTGCCTAATGTAATTATCCATAACTTGGTAGATCAATTTGAGCAATTACCTCATGTCATCATGGCAACGATTGAAGAACTCGATGAAGTGGACGGCATTGGCGAGGTTCGTGCCCGCACCATCAAAGAAGGTCTCAAACGTCTACAAGAGCAGATGTTTATTGACAGACAGATGTAGAGATCGCTTATAACGGCTTTTTATGGATGAGGTGAAACAACATGTTAACCAGATTCATTCCAAATCTTTTTACCTTAGGTAATCTGTTTCTGGGTATGCTGGCCATTTTGCTGGCAATCAACGGAAAGTATAGCTCGGCCGCGATTATGGTTATCGTTGCGATGCTGCTCGACGGTCTGGATGGACGGGTGGCCAGAGCACTGAATGCACAAAGTGAATTCGGCAAGGAACTTGATTCCCTATCGGATATGGTTTCATTTGGTGCGGCGCCTGCGTTGATTATTTTCATGGTGTCTTTTCAGGATTCCATGCCGATCTTTGCCTGGATCGCAACGGCGGCTTTTCCGATCTGTGGTGCGATTCGTTTGGCGAGATTTAACGTGCGCCCGGGCATTCCGGGGTATTTCACAGGCTTGCCCATTCCCGCTGCAGGCGGTGTATTGGCTACGCTATCCCTGTTTCACAAAGATATCGGACCCATTAGCATGATGATTGCTACGTTGCTGTTGTCTTATCTGATGGTCAGCTCACTGAAATATCCCAATTTCAAAAAAGTCGGACTACCCCGCAAGGCGATCTGGATCGCTCCGTGGGTTGTGTTACTTGCGGTTGCACTGGCTGTTTTATTCCCGGATCAACTCTCCAAGCTGATTTTTATTCCGCTGGTGTTATATGCCCTATATGGCATGAGATACAGTGTAAGAACGGCAGCTTCTCGCAATCGTGCTAAGAAACGCAAGGACAAGAAATCATCGCGATCTTCTGACAACTAGAATGGTAGGGTACGTAAGTACCAACCACTCGGCAAACTCTAAGGTCCCTATGAGTTCAAAAAAAAGCACGTACATTTCCTAACAAGGAGTGTACGTGCTTTTTGCTTGTATTCTTTGATATATGACGAAGTAGCGGGGACGGATTAGCTAAGACAGATTAAACATCCCAAGCGTCGAACATTTCTGTGATTCGTGATTCACGACCTCTTCCATGTTGATGTCCAGCAGATTGCAAAGTGCAGACATATAGAACAGGTTCCGCCCCAATTCGGAGCTGATCACCTCTTTGCAATTCTCACACAATTCACCTTCCACATGCGTTTCCAGCAGGCCCTTGGCTTGAGAAATATCACTCTCGGGGGCATATTTCTGTTTGGTGGCGTGCAGCTCAATACAGCCGCATTCGGTAATGGCTTTGGACACAGCGCGGTTAACAGAGGCTCCGGCTTGTCCCGTTTTGGACAGTACATCAATCAGGCTGCGATGGCGCAGCAACAGTTCGGAAACTTGATCCTGAAAAGCCTGTAAACTTAGCGTACTCATTTTGCCACTCACCTCGGGATATGAATTGAATTCATTATATGCCAATAAAAGTCTCACTTTCAACTGATGAACACAACATTTCCAAAAACTTCATGCTGACGCGATTAGGTTTTCGATAATTGGATCATACTGGATATGAAAATGAAGAATGATTTGAGGAGGTGCAGGAACTCATGTGGAGAAAAGGCATTTTAACTTTTACTGGATTGTGCGGCGCATGGTTCGGGTACACGGCTTATCATCTGGCAGGCAAGTCCATTCCTTGGATGGCTGAATGGATTCAATCAGCGGGACTGCTGGGTGCGGGTGTATCAACACTGCTGGGAGCAGTACTTTTTATGTCCGTATGCACGATCGGTGGCACAATGATGGCCAACAGATTAAACAGTGGTATCGATTCTTTAGCCAGGATACCCATGAACGAGCTTGCTGCTGGCGCGGCAGGCATCGTGGCTGGACTGCTCGTAGCCTTACTGATGTATCCTTGCCTGGCTTGGCTCGGAACCGCAGGAGAGGTGCTGCAAGTGGCCCTCACGGTGATCGCTGCATATTCGGGTTATAGCTTGGCTATGGCCAAGAAAGACGATCTGGCGGCATTCTGGAAGTCAGGACGATGGGGGCACCCAGAGCCTGAAGAAGAGCGAAGAATGGAAGAACATAAAATTTTGGACACCAGCGTCATTATTGACGGCAGAATCGCAGATATCTGCAAAACCGGGTTCATCGAGGGCACGATTGTTATCCCGGAATTTGTACTGGAAGAGCTGCAACATATTGCAGACTCATCGGATCTGCTCAAACGCAACCGCGGGCGCCGTGGGCTGGATATTTTGAACAAAATCCAAAAGGAGCTTGATGTACAGGTATTGATCTACGAAGGCGATTTCGAGGAAATTTCCGAGGTGGACAGCAAACTGGTGAAGCTTGCCAAAGTATTACAAGGGAAAGTCGTCACCAACGACTTCAACCTGAATAAAGTCTGTGAACTCCAAGGGGTATCCGTACTGAACATCAATGATCTCGCGAATGCGGTGAAACCGGTTGTGCTGCCAGGTGAAGAAATTATGGTGCAGATTATCAAAGACGGCAAGGAGCACGGACAAGGCGTAGCCTATTTGGATGATGGAACGATGATCGTGGTTGAAGGTGGACGTGAGTATATCGGCATGATGATGGAAGTGCTGGTGACGAGTGTGCTGCAGACGTCTGCGGGACGAATGATTTTTGCCAAGCCGAAACTGTTGGAAAAAGCCCAATAAAAGCGGTATGATGGGTAGTGTATCGTTGTACGATGATGGATATCGAAAGAGATATGAATTGTTGCCCGGCGATAAACTGACAGACAAGGCAGGGATTGCGGCATGGATAAAGGGTGGGGCGTTGTCATTGTGGCGGCAGGCCGGGGAACCCGAATGGGAACGACCGAGAGTAAACAGTTTTTGCTGCTGCAGGACAAGCCCGTTTTCATACATACGCTTGAAGTATTTGCGGCTCTGGACGAGATCCGTGAGATGATTCTGGTTACAGGTGTTGCAGATGTTGAACGATGCCTGGAATGGGTAAAAGAATACCAACTGGAAACGCGTGTCCGCGTGATCCCCGGAGGGAAAGAGAGACAACATTCGGTTCATGAAGGCCTTCGGGCGCTCAGCACCGATGGGGTTCTCGTTCACGACGGGGTGCGTCCATTTGTGACCCGTGAGCAGATTAGAGAATGTATGGCTGCCGCCGAATCAGGCGAAGGTGCTGTGCTGGCTGTGCCGGTGAAGGATACGATCAAACAAGTGAATGCGGAAGGTATCGTTACAGCGACGCCGGATCGTAGCAGTCTGTGGAGCATTCAAACCCCGCAGGCTTTTCGTCTTTCTTCCCTGCTGGAGGCTTACCAATCCGCGGAACGTGACGGGTTTCTGGGGACGGATGATGCCATGCTGGCTGAGCGCCAGGGAATGTCGGTTAAGGTTGTGGAAGGCAGTTATACCAACATCAAACTAACAACACCGGAAGATTTACAGTATGCCGCGTTTTGGCTTGAGGGAGAGAAGAAGCGATGATACGTGTAGGACAAGGGTTTGACGTGCACCAATTGGTGGAAGGTAGACCGTGTATTATTGGCGGGGTAACCATTCCTTATGAGAAGGGGCTACTGGGTCACTCGGACGCAGACGTGCTGTTGCACGCAATCAGCGATGCTATTCTTGGCGCGCTGGCACTTGGGGATATCGGCAAGCATTTCCCGGACACTGATCCGGAATTCAAGGATGCAGACAGCTTGAAACTACTAGAGCATGTATGGCAACTTGTGAAGGATCGCGGCTATAAGCTTGGGAATATTGATTCAACGATTATTGCCCAGAAGCCAAAGATGGCACCGTATATCCCGCAGATGGCGGAAGTCATTGCTAAAGCGCTGGAAGCGGATGTGGCACAAGTGAACGTGAAGGCAACAACAACCGAGCAATTAGGTTTCCCTGGACGAGGAGAGGGAATTGCCGCTCAATCCGTTGTATGCCTGGTACGTGTGTGATATCATCAATCAATTAGAGACGGAGGGAATCATATGAGCACAGAAATTCGGGTGCGCTACGCACCAAGCCCAACGGGACACCTGCATATCGGGAACGCTCGTACGGCGCTGTTTAACTACTTGTATGCCAAACATAATAACGGAAAATTTATCATTCGTATCGAAGATACGGACGTGAAGCGCAACATTGCGGGCGGAGAAGAAAGCCAGCTGAAATACTTGAAATGGCTCGGCATCGAGTGGGATGAGAGTATTGATGTAGGCGGAGAATACGGGCCGTACCGTCAGACGGAACGTCTGGATCTGTATCGCAAATATACGCAGGAACTGCTGGACAAAGGGCTGGCTTATCGTTGCTACTGCACGGAAGAAGAACTCGAACAGGAGCGCGAGGAGCAGTCGGCTCGTGGGGAGACCCCGCGTTACTCCGGCAAACACCGTGACCTGACACCAGAGCAGATCGAGGCATTTGAAGCGGAAGGCCGCGTGGCGAGCATTCGTTTCCGTGTACCGGCAGATCACACATACACATTCAACGACATGGTTAAAGGTACAATCTCGTTCAACAGCAAGGAATCAGGCGACTTTGTCATTGTGAAAAAAGATGGCATTCCCACGTACAACTATGCCGTTGCCGTGGACGATCACTTGATGAAGATCTCCCACGTGCTACGCGGGGAGGATCATATCTCCAACACGCCGCGTCAGCTGATGATCTATGAAGCGCTTGGCTGGGAGCCGCCGCAATTCGGTCATATGACGCTGATCGTGAACGAAAACCACAAAAAACTGAGTAAACGCGATGAATCCGTAATTCAGTTTATTGAACAATATGATCAGCTCGGCTATCTGCCAGAAGCGATGTTTAACTTCATCTCCCTGCTTGGCTGGTCGCCAGAAGGGGAAGAAGAAATCTTCTCACAAGAGCAGTTGATCTCCATCTTTGATACGAAACGTCTATCCAAGAGCCCGGCCGTATTTGATACACATAAGCTGGCCCACTTGAATAACCATTACATCAAAAATGCGGACCCTGCACGAATTGCCGAGATGGCTATTCCGCATCTGCAAAAAGCAGGACGTCTACCTGCGGAGCTGTCATCTGAACAAAAAGAGTGGGCATATACGCTCGTACATCTCTATCAGGAGCAGATGAATGCGGCATCCGATATCGTGGAACTGTCCGAAGTGTTCTTCCGTTCCGAAGTTGAACTGGAAAGTGAAGGCGCTGCGGTACTTGCTGAAGAACAGGTTCCAACTGTGCTGAAGGCATTTGCAGATAAAGTACAGGCAAGTGATGAATTCACGCCAAGCAAAATGGCTGCTTTGATCAAGGAAGTGCAGAAGGAAACAGGCTTCAAGGGTAAACAGCTCTTTATGCCAATCCGCGTTGCTTTGACTGGACAGACCCATGGACGTGATCTCAATCAGACTATCGTGTTGCTGGGTCGTGACACTGTCATCGAGCGTTTGCTGGCACGAGTGTAAGTATTCATTGTTCAACTGATGCCATTCAATTCTGCTGGTTGTCAGTGCGAAGGCTTTTCGCTATAATAGCAACACAAGGTTGAATTGTCATAATACGTTCATATAGAACAGCAAAGACCGGGAGAAGTAAGCTGATCCGGACAGATCCAGAGAGGATGGCCCCGCGCGTGAACAGAGATTACATCTGCTCAGCGAGTGGTGGCTGCGAGTCATCCACTGTCCAGCAGTCTGAAATGCACCCGTGAGCTGCACCGTCGAATCCGGCCCCGCTTCTATTCATTGGATAGAGGAAAACGTCAGGATAGATGGCGACGACTGGTTCCCGTTACCGAGCCGCCAGAGGGCCCATTCCATTTATTCAAGAAGAGGAATGAGCCAAGCAGAGTGGGACCGCGACTAACGCCTCTGCAGCTTCGTGCTGCAGGGGCGTTTTTTGTCTAGCGAGTGCGCAAGTATACTACCAAGGAACACGCCGTCCGGCGAACCCGGAGGACGAGAACCGGAACAAGAGGGGAACGAGCATGTTCAAAAAGATCAGATCCGATATCCAGACGGTCTTTGAAAATGATCCGGCCGCCCGGAGTTGGTTTGAAGTCGTATTTACGTATTCAGGGCTGCATGCCATATGGGCCCATCGATTTGCTCACAATCTGTACAAACGAAGATGGTACTCGCTCGCCCGGTTCGTATCACAGGTTAGCCGGTTTATGACAGGGATAGAGATTCATCCTGGAGCTACGATTGGGGAACGTTTGTTCATTGACCACGGTATGGGCGTTGTTATTGGAGAAACCTGTGAGATTGGTGACGATGTCGTGATATATCAGGGAGTAACTCTTGGGGGAACGGGGAAAGAAAAAGGAAAGAGACATCCCACGATTGGTAATAATGTGGTTATCTCATCTGGCGCAAAGGTGTTGGGATCATTTCGTGTCGGGGATCAAAGCAACATCGGAGCAAACTCCGTTGTGCTGAAAGAAGTTCCTGCTAATAGCACGGTGGTGGGCATCCCAGGTAGAATCGTCAAACAGGATGGACGTAGAGTGGATCGTCTTAATCAACAATTGCCCGATCCGGTTATTGACTCTCTGCGCAGCATGCAGCGCGAGATTGAACGGCTGCAGGAAGAAGTGCGAACTTTGCAAAATACACGAGAATCGGAGAAATGCACATAACTCCATCGATCAACATAAACCATGGAATCAAGTAAAAGTAGTTTAGAATGAAAGGAAAAGTGACTATGACACTTCAGATTTATAATACGATGAGTCGCACCAAAGAGGAGTTTGTTCCACAAGAGCCTGGCAAAGTGAAAATGTATGTATGCGGGCCAACTGTCTATGACTACATTCATATCGGCAATGCACGTCCGGTGATCTTTTTCGACACGGTTCGTGGATATCTGGAGCAGATCGGACATGAAGTGAATTATGTCGTGAACTTCACCGATGTCGATGACAAACTCATTCGCAAAGCAGAGCAGCTGAGTACCGACGTTCCGCATGTGGCTGAAACATTTATTGCCGCGTATTATGCCGATCTGGAGGGACTCGGTATTCCTAAAGCGAGCAGTAATCCACGGGTAACGGAGAATATGCCGCTTATTATCGATTTTATCCGTGAATTGGTTGAAAAAGGTTTCGCATATGAAAATGGCGGTGACGTATATTATCGAACAGGAAAGTTCGAAAAATACGGTCAATTGTCGAAACAGAACTTACAGGAGTTGCAATTCGGTATTCGAATCGGTGTAGACGAGCGGAAGGAACACCCGGAAGATTTTGTGCTCTGGAAAGCAGCCAAACCAGGCGAGATCTTCTGGTCTAGCCCATGGGGGGATGGTCGTCCTGGATGGCATATCGAATGCTCCGCCATGGCAAGAGAATACCTTGGTGACACGCTGGACATTCACGGGGGTGGACAGGATTTGCAGTTCCCTCACCATGAATGCGAATGCGCACAGTCCGAGGCAATCACAGGCGCGCCTTTGGCGAATTACTGGATGCATAACGGTTTTATTCGTATTGATAATGAAAAAATGTCGAAATCCCTCGGCAACGGTGTTCTTGTAAAAGACCTGCGTAATCAGTACAAACGTGAAGCGATTCGTTACTTTATGTTGTCCACCCACTATCGTAACCCACTCAACTTCACAGAAGATACGATGGAACAGGCGCAAAACAGCGTGGATCGGATTGCGAATGCAGTAGGTAACCTGAGACATCGCCTAGGAGCTGTGTCTGTTAATCAGGAGGTTACACCGGAATTTTCAGCAAGGCTAGACCAGATTCGACAACAATATCATGAAAAAATGCAGGATGATTTTAATACACCGGATGCAATCACGGCGTTGTTCGAATGGGCAGCGGAAGCGAACCAGTTGTTGCAACAAGATGTGGTTAATGCTACTGAGATTCATGCATTGCTTGAACTATTTGGAGAACTTAATGCTGTGCTTCGAATCTATACAGACGTTGAACCAGAGCTTCTCGATGAGGACATTGAACGCTTGATCCAAGAGCGCGTGGAAGCGCGCAAGTCTAAAAACTGGGCGCGTGCAGATGAAATCCGTGATGAACTATCTGCTCAAGGGATTCTGCTGGAGGATACCGCACAGGGAATGAGATGGCGGCGCAAATGAGTGGAGAAAAAGAGAAGGTTTTGTCTGGTTCTGTCGAGCGGGCTGAACAGGCCGAGCAAATAGTAACTAGTAATCAGGTTAATGGACTTGAGGGGGGATGGTTCCCATATCCACCCTCAAGACCTGCACGATTGATCCCGCCAATCGCGCTGGCTTACATCGGTGATGCAGTATATGAGGTTGCCGTCAGACAGTATCTGTTATCCAAAGCGAACATGCGTCCTAACCATCTGCACCGTAGTGCAACCAAACTGGTATCTGCCAAAGCACAAAGCCGGATACTGACAAGTATTGAGGCTGAACTGACTGAAGAAGAGCAAGATGTTGTGCGGCAAGGGCGGAATGCCAAATCGGGCAGTGTTCCCAAGAATGCAGATGTGCTGGAGTACAGACATGCAACGGCGTTTGAATGTCTTGTTGGTTATCTGTATAGCAGTAGTCAGCACGATCGCATGATTCAACTGATCGGGCTGGGTATTGAGCTGGCGGAACAAGCATCTGCATCAACGTCAAAATAGCTTCAGGGTTGAAATATATATAACAAGCAATACAGAGAGGAACGAATGAGGATGGAAGAAGAATGGATTGCCGGTAAACACTCCGTAACGGAGGCGTTGCGATCAGGCCGGACCATTAACAAAATATGGATTGCTGATACAGCACAGAAACATTTGACGCAACCGATTATTGCGGAAGCCAAAAAACAGGGGATTGTCATTCAGCATGTGGACAAGCGCAAGCTGGACCAGACGGTTCCTGGTATTCAACATCAGGGTGTAGTTGCGCAGGCGGCGCCCTATGCCTATGCAGAGGTTGAAGATATTTTGGAAGCAGCCAAATCTAAAAATGAACATCCGTTTTTAATTTTGCTTGATGAGATTGAAGACCCTCATAATCTGGGTTCTATCTTGCGTACAGCGGACTGCACAGGAGCTCACGGCGTTATTGTTCCCAAACGGCGCTCAGCGGCTGTAACTGCAACAGTGTCTAAGACATCAGCAGGTGCAGCTGAGTATGTTCCAGTCGCTCGTGTAAGCAATCTGGCGCAGACGATTGATCGTTTGAAAGAAGAAGGCGTATGGGTTGTAGGTACAGATGTTACCGCGCGTGAAGGTGTATTTGGCAATGGAGTATTTACAGGGCCGGTCGCACTCGTCATCGGGAATGAAAATAAAGGTATGGGACGTCTTATTCGTGAGAAATGCGATGTGCTGGTCAAATTGCCTATGCAAGGCCAGATTAATTCCCTTAATGCCTCTGTGGCAGCTGGTGTTGTTATGTATGAGGTGCTTCGTGCTCGCCAAGAGCAGGAATAGATGATATGGCTGATTCCCGTGATGTGCTTCTTGTAGACGGGTATAACATGATTGGCGGCTGGCCTGAATTATCCAAACTAGCCGAAAGTGGATTGGAAGAAGCGCGGAACAGGCTCCTCTTTCGTCTTGCGGACTATCAGGCTTTCTCCGGTCGCCGAGTCATTGTTGTGTTTGACGCCTACCTTGTGCCAGGACTCGGTAAATCCTTTACACAGAGCAAAGTGGAAGTTCATTTTACAAAGGAAAAAGAGACGGCAGACGAATGTATCGAGAGACTCGTTCGGGAACTAAGCATGCGAAGACGCCAAATCTATGTAGCTACCAGCGATATGGTAGAGCAACATGTTATCTTTGGACAGGGAGCGTTGCGCGTATCTGCCAGAGAGCTGCTGATTGAAGTGGAACAAAATGAAAAGGAATTGCAACAACGGCTTGCAGAGGATCAGGCAAGATCAACCCGGAATACAATCGGGGGCAAATTAAGCCCGGATATTTTAAAGCAATTTGAACGCTGGAGACGAGGCTGACAGCAGGTTTCTTACAATTTTTTCAATATTGAAACTATTGACAATTATGTTATAGCTGTTCTTTTTTAGGGATGCCGTGGTTGACGGTGGGAGGTACCATCATATATACTGTTCGTATATTTCATAGAGTAGAGTAACGGGGTACCTTGCGTTGCAGCCGGAGGGATTGTCTGTGAGTGTCGACCTCAAAGATATCATGTTATCCAAGTATGATTACCAAAGTGACGAAGACATTGTCGAAGCGGTCCGTGAAGGCGAAAGCGAAGCGCTGGAGTTTTTGATCAACAAGTATCGCAACTTTGTACGCGCCAAGGCAAGATCTTATTTTTTGATCGGAGCTGACCGGGAAGATATTATTCAAGAAGGAATGATTGGCCTTTACAAATCCATTCGTGATTTCAAAGGGGACAAGCTAGCTTCGTTCAAGGCATTTGCCGAACTGTGCATTACGAGACAGATCATTACGGCGATCAAGACAGCCACACGTCAGAAGCATATTCCGCTTAATTCTTATGTATCTCTGGACAAGCCCATTTATGATGAAGAGTCTGATCGTACGCTACTCGATGTGATTTGTGGAACTCAGGTCAGTGATCCGGAAGAATTGATTATTAACCAGGAGGAGTTCGTAGGCCTGGAAGATAAAATGTCCGAGATTTTGAGTGACCTGGAACGTAAAGTACTGATGTTGTACCTAGACGGGAGATCTTATCAAGAGATTGCAGTGGATTTGGATCGTCATGTAAAGTCTATCGATAATGCATTGCAGCGTGTAAAGCGTAAACTTGAAAAGTACCTGGAAGTTCGAGATAATTGAACAAAGGTTGTCGTCGTTGATGAAAAAGGCTCGGTGTTTGAGTCTTTTTTTATTGTCTGTAGTTTATATTGTCAAGGTTTGATAAATACTAGTAATCGCTCGGTTCATACTGGAGCAGTGAAAAAATCAGAGATGAGAGATACGTTGCGTTTCGTGCGGAATTAATACCCAACGATGAAAGGTTATTCTTTCGTTGACATGCTTATACCCTTGTGATAAAGTGTTTTAGGTAGGCCTATTTTACGGCTTTTTTTTCAGGATCAATTTAGAGACTCTGCTTCAATGTGGAAGTCTTCGGGAGGTGTACATCATGCGGGTAATTATTACTTTGGCTTGTACGAACTGCAAACAAAGAAATTACACTACGACAAAAAACAAGCGTAATCACCCCGACCGCATGGAGATGAAGAAATTTTGCAAGTTTTGTAACGAGCAGACTTCTCATCGCGAAACCAGATAGTTTTTTGGAGGTGTAGTCGGCGTGAAACGTAGTTTCAAATCTCTGATTTCCTTTTTCTCTGAAAGCTGGGCTGAACTTAAAAAGGTTCGCTGGCCTAATCGTAAAGAGCTGACGAACTACACGTTAATTGTACTTGGTACTGTTGTGGTTATGACGCTGTTTTTTTGGGTCGTAGATATCGGCATCTCCGCTGTGATCGAAGCGATTATTTAAGAAGGGTCCCAGGTGGCTTGATATGGAAAAAAGATGGTACGTCGTTCATACCTATTCAGGGTATGAAAATAAGGTCAAAGCCAATTTGGAAAAACGCGTAGAGTCCATGGGCATGGAAGACAAGATTTTCCGCGTTCTTGTTCCGATGGAAGAAGAAGTGGTGAACAAAGACGGTAAGAAAAAGACCGTTATGCGTAAAGTTTACCCCGGTTATGTCTTGGTCGAAATGGTTCAGACGGATGATTCTTGGTATGTTGTTCGCAATACACCAGGTGTTACCGGCTTTGTCGGTTCGACAGGTTCCGGTTCCAAACCAACAGCCTTGTTGCCAGAAGAAGTGGAACAAATTCTGAAGCACATGGGTATGGTTGAACCTAAGCCTAAAATTGAATTCGATATTAAGGAATCCGTGCGTATTAAAGTCGGTCCTTTTGCGAATTTTGTGGGCTCCGTGGAAGAGATCTTGGTAGACAAGAGCAAGCTTAAGGTACACGTTAACATGTTTGGACGGGAAACGCCGCTTGAGTTGGAATACACCCAAGTGGAGAAGATATAGTTTCTTCAAGTTTCTTGTGGGAGGGCTGCGAGGCCCGTTAACCACTATTTTGCAAGGAGGTGTCTATCATGGCAAAAAAGGTAATCAAAATGGTAAAACTGCAGATTCCAGCAGGTAAAGCAAATCCAGCACCACCAGTAGGTCCGGCATTGGGTCAAGCAGGTGTCAACATCATGGCATTCTGTAAAGAATTCAACGCTCGTACAGCTGACCAAGCAGGATTGATCATTCCAGTTGAGATCTCTGTATTCGAGGACCGTTCCTTTACATTCATCACTAAAACTCCACCTGCAGCAGTTCTGTTGAAAGTGGCAGCGAAAGTTGAAAAAGGATCCGGCGAGCCGAACAAGAAAAAAGTTGCTACCGTTAAACGTGACGCGGTACGTCAAATCGCGGAAACAAAAATGCCTGACCTGAATGCTGCTGACGTTGAGTCCGCAATGCGTATGGTTGAAGGTACTGCCCGCAGCATGGGTATCACCATCGAAGACTAATTTTCACACGAAACATGGCTTCGTAAAGCCGGCCGATTCGCGGCCGGTCAATGTGGGAGGTATATCCGCTAAAACCACAAAGGAGGAATATAACATGGCTAAACACGGTAAAAAATACCTGGAAGCTGCTAAGCTGATCGACAGCGAAGCAACTTACGAGCCTTCAGAAGCTGTAGAGCTTGTGAAAAAGGCAGCTACTGCAAAATTCGATGAAACGATCGAAGCAGCAGTTCGTTTGGGCGTAGACCCTCGTAAGCAAGACCAGGCAGTACGTGGTGTTGTTGTCTTGCCACACGGTACAGGTAAAACACAACGCGTATTGGTATTTGCAAAAGGTGACAAAGCGAAAGAAGCGGAAGCGGCTGGCGCGGACTATGTTGGTGATGCAGACATGATCAACAAAATCCAACAAGGCTGGTTCGAATTCGACGTCTGCGTAGCGACACCGGATATGATGAGTGAAGTAGGTAAATTGGGCCGTCTGCTCGGCGGTAAAGGTCTGATGCCTAACCCTAAAGCCGGAACGGTAACTTTCGATGTAACTAAGGCTGTTCAAGAAATTAAAGCCGGTAAAATCGAATATCGTCTGGATCGTGCAGGTCAAATTCATGCACCGATCGGTAAAGCTTCTTTCTCTTCCGAGCAATTGAATGAGAACCTCAAAGCTCTCATGGATGCTCTGAACCGTGCTAAACCGGCGGCAGCTAAAGGTGTTTATCTGAAGAACGTAAGTCTTTCTTCTACGATGGGCCCTGGTGCACGCGTGAACGCAGCAGCTTTTAGATAAAATATTCTTGACAGGTTCGCCCTGTTCTGATATTCTATAAAAGTTGTGAGTCCGAGTGACTGACCGTTGACATTTGAATATGCTTGCCGTAGACAGTAGGTGCCATATGGCTTAATTTCCTACCGAGGTGTGATTATACAACTTGAACGATGCAAATCGGATGCGAGTATATATCAAGCCTTCGTGATTCTACGGAGGCTTTTCTTAATGGGATAAATTTGATCAGGAGGTGTACAGATTGGCAAACGCAAAAGTGATTCAAGCAAAACAAGAGTCCGTTGATGTTGTAACAGCAAAATTGCGCGAAAGCGTGACAACAGTTGTTGTTGACTACCGCGGATTGAACGTTGCCCAAGCTACTGAACTGCGCAAGCAGCTTCGTGAAGCCGGAATCGAATTCCAAGTGCTGAAAAACACATTGCTTCGCCGTGCAACTGCAGCAGCAGAATTGACAGAACTCGATAGCGTTCTGACAGGTCCTACTGCGATTGCATTCAGCGGAGAAGATGCTGTAGCTCCAGCCAAAATTCTGAACGACTTCGCGAAAAAGAACGATGCACTGAAATTGAAAGGTGCTGTCGTAGAAGGTCGTGTAATTGGAGAAGCAGAAGTTAAAGCGTTGGCAGAACTGCCATCACGCGAAGGTCTCCTCTCCATGCTCCTCAGCGTGCTTCAAGCGCCAGTTCGCAACTTCGCGCTTGCGGTTAAAGCTGTTGCAGACAAAGAAGAACAAGGCGCATAAGCTACTTGATCTGAATACTGCCTAGCAGTAATGAAATACAAAAAAATAAAATTATATATGGAGGTTCAATCATGAGTAAAGAGCAAATCTTGGAAGCAATCAAAGGCATGACTGTACTGGAACTGAACGATCTTGTTAAAGCAATCGAAGAAGAATTCGGCGTAACTGCTGCAGCTCCAGTAGCTGCTGTAGGTGGCGGCGCGGCTGCGGCTGAAGCTGAGCAATCCGAGTTTGACGTAATCTTGGCAAGCGCTGGCGCTTCCAAAATCAACGTTATCAAAGCGGTTCGCGAAATCACTGGTCTTGGCTTGAAAGAAGCTAAAGAAGTAGTTGACAACGCTCCAAAAGCATTGAAAGAAAAAGTTTCTAAAGAAGAAGCAGAAACAATCAAAGCTAAGCTTGAAGAAGCTGGCGCTACAATCGAAGTTAAATAATTTAGCTTATCCAAGCTGAATGAACAAAACAACAAACCCCTTGACTTATATCAAGGGGTTTGTTGCTGTAAATGTAACTATGGAAAGTGAGTGAGGGCATGTCCAATCATTATTATTCGGACAAACCACAAGTAGCGCATGACCGCAAGGCCGCAGAAGCGGTGCTTCGTGGGATCAGTCTGCGACTGGTGACGGATGCTGGTGTTTTTTCTAAAAACGGAATCGATTATGGCAGCAGAGTGTTAATTGATGCGATGGAACTGCCGTCAGGCGCTCATGTTCTCGATGTGGGATGTGGTTACGGGCCAATCGGGCTTACAGCAGCAAAACTTGTACCGGATGGGCATGTCACCATGATCGATATCAATGAAAGAGCGGTTGAGCTTTCCAAAGAAAATGCCAAAGGGAATGGCATTGTCAATGTTACTGTATTGCAGAGCAATCTACTGACTGAAGTAAAGAAGCGGGATTTCGACGTGATCTTGACTAATCCTCCGATTCGAGCTGGCAAAGAAACGGTTCACACGATCTTTGAGCAGGCGTATGATCATTTGAAGGTAGGCGGGGCGTTATGGATTGTCATTCAAAAGAAACAAGGGGCACCTTCTGCGAAAGCGAAGTTGGAATCGTTGTTTACACGAGTGGAAGAAGTGACGAAGGATAAAGGCTACCGAATCTTCAAAGCGTTGAAAGAAGAGTAGAGGGATTGAGAGATACATTCGAATTTGTAAAGTAAGCAGGGGATCATTTTTTTTGCAATAGGACTATTGACTTGAAATTCAAGGCGTGGTATAGTTGTAAAATGTCAGTATTAAGATGCCCTACTTGGCTTTAGCTAACTAAAAATGTCAACCTTTTTTTACGCCGAACCGGGCTTATTATGCCTATGTTTGGCGTATAATATGTACATTTTGGGCAAACTGGGGATAAGAATGATTTGGAAAGACATCCGCCGATCAAAGTTGCTCTTTTATCGAACGACATTTCGAATAAGGGCTTTTCTTTATTTGCGGGTGCATTGCTTTGCTCTGTATGTGTACCATTATAAGGTTACAAACAGAGGTTCGCAACGAAATTTTTAAAGTGAGTAGACATTGAGGGGTGAGTTTAAGTTGGCAGGACATCTTGTTCAATATGGTCGACGCACTCGGCGCAGTTATGCACGAATTAACGAGATACTCGAAGTTCCGAACCTGATTGAAATCCAACAGAAATCGTATGATTGGTTTTTGGAGGAAGGGTTGCGCGAAATGTTCCAGGATATCTCGCCGATCCAGGATTTTACAGGTAACTTGATTTTGGAATTTATCGATTACAGTCTCGGAGAACCGAAGTATACAGTAGACGACGCGAAAGAACGCGACGTTACTTATGCAGCACCACTTCGGGTGAAAGTCCGGCTCATTAATAAGGAAACCGGAGAAGTCAAAGAGCAGGAAGTATTCATGGGAGATTTCCCGCTGATGACCAGCACCGGCACATTTATTATTAATGGTGCTGAACGGGTTATTGTCAGCCAGTTGGTTCGCTCTCCTAGCGTTTACTTCAGTACCAAAGTAGATAAGAACGCGAAAAAAACGTATACCGCTACAGTAATTCCTAACCGCGGCGCTTGGCTGGAGCTGGAGATGGACGCGAAGGATGTTGTTTATGTCCGGATCGACCGTACGCGTAAAATTCCGGTTACGGTTCTCCTGCGTTCCCTTGGTTTTGGCACAGACGCTGAGATTCTGGATTTGCTTGGTAATGACGAATATATCCGTAATACTCTGGACAAAGACAACACGGATTCCACCGAGAAAGCTCTCATTGAGATCTATGAGCGCCTTCGTCCAGGCGAGCCACCAACGCTGGATAACGCGAAAAGCTTGCTCGTTGCTCGTTTCTTTGATCCAAAACGTTACGACCTTGCAAACGTAGGTCGTTACAAAATCAACAAAAAACTTCACATCAAAAACCGTTTGTTTAATCAGCGTTTGGCTGAATCTTTGATCGACGCTGAAACAGGTGAAATTATTGCAGAAGCAGGTCAGATGGTTGACCGTCGTTTGCTCGACGAAATCATGCCTCACCTGGAGAAAAGCGTTGGATTCCGCACATATCACGTGGGGAACGGTGTTTTGGATGCCAATGATATCCCGATGCA
Organism: Paenibacillus cucumis (ex Kampfer et al. 2016); assembly: GCF_019748695.1. Taxonomy (NCBI): domain Bacteria; kingdom Bacillati; phylum Bacillota; class Bacilli; order Caryophanales; family Paenibacillaceae; genus Paenibacillus; species Paenibacillus cucumis (ex Kampfer et al. 2016). The sequence goes on from NZ_JACLIC010000003.1 coordinate 25,896, forward strand.
AACGATTGATGTGTTTTCACCAATTGAAGATGGTAAAGTGGTTAAGCTGATTGCCAATGGCGACATTGACAAGTCCGTGAAAAACATCACGCCAGCGGATATCATTTCATCCATCAGTTACTTCCTGAATTTGTTGCATGGCATTGGAAGCACGGATGATATCGATCACCTGGGTAACCGTCGTCTGCGTTCTGTGGGTGAACTTTTGCAAAACCAGTTCCGTATCGGTTTGTCCCGTATGGAGCGTGTGGTTCGTGAAAGAATGTCCATCCAGGATGCGAATGTCATTACACCACAGGCATTGATCAACATCCGTCCAGTCATCGCATCGATTAAAGAGTTCTTCGGTAGCTCCCAATTGTCACAGTTTATGGATCAAACGAACCCGCTGGGCGAGTTGACGCATAAACGTCGTCTGTCCGCACTCGGACCGGGCGGTTTGACTCGTGAGCGTGCCGGCATGGAAGTCCGTGACGTCCATCCATCCCACTATGGACGGATGTGCCCGATCGAGACACCAGAGGGACCAAACATTGGTTTGATCAACTCCTTGTCGACGTTTGCGCGTGTGAACGAATATGGCTTCATTGAAGCTCCATATCGTTGGGTTGATCCGAAGACTGGTGTTGTCACTGAGCAGATTGATTATCTGACAGCAGACGAAGAGGACAACTATGTTATCGCTCAGGCGAATGCGAAGCTGAACGAAGATAGCACTTTTGCAGAAGATGCGATCATTGTACGTTACAACAAACAGTCGGATAACATCCTTACGATGCCGAGTGAACGAGTAGACTACATGGACGTATCTCCTAAGCAGGTTGTATCCGTCGCTACAGCGCTCATTCCGTTCCTTGAGAACGATGACTCCAACCGTGCCCTCATGGGATCAAACATGCAACGGCAGGCGGTTCCACTCTTGATTCCTAAAGCTCCGCTTGTAGGAACGGGTATGGAACACAAAGCTGCGAAAGACTCCGGTGTATGTATTGTTGCCGATTACGACGGAATTATTGAACGTTCCTCTGCGAACGAGATCTGGCTTCGTCGTGTAGAAGAGGTTGACGGTCAAGAAGTCAAAGGCGATATCGTTAAATATAAATTACACAAATTTATGCGTTCGAACCAAGGAACATGCATCAACCAACGTCCGATCGTAAAAAGAGGCGCTGCTGTTAAAGCTGGCGACATCCTTGCTGATGGTCCTTCGACGGAAATGGGTGAACTTGCTCTTGGACGCAACGTAGTCGTTGCCTTCATGACATGGGAAGGTTACAACTATGAGGATGCGATCCTACTCAGCGAAAAACTCGTTAAGGAAGATGTATATACATCCATCCATATCGAGGAATATGAGTCGGAAGCTCGTGATACGAAGCTCGGACCTGAAGAGATCACACGTGATATCCCTAACGTTGGGGAAGAAGCGCTGCGTAATCTGGATGAGCGTGGTATTATCCGCATTGGTGCCGAAATTGCTGCTGGCGACATTCTGGTTGGTAAAGTTACACCAAAAGGGGTAACAGAGCTGACTGCAGAAGAACGCCTCTTGCATGCAATCTTTGGTGAAAAAGCACGTGAAGTACGTGATACATCTCTGCGTGTACCTCACGGTACCGATGGTATCGTGGTTGACGTGAAAGTATTTACCCGTGAAAACGGAGATGAACTGCCACCAGGTGTGAACCAACTCGTTCGTGTTTATATTGCTCAAAAACGGAAAATTTCCGAGGGTGATAAAATGGCCGGACGTCATGGTAACAAAGGGGTCGTGGCCCGTATCTTGCCGGAAGAGGATATGCCTTTCCTGCCAGACGGTACACCGGTTCAAATCGTTCTTAACCCGCTGGGCGTACCTTCGCGTATGAACATCGGTCAAGTGCTTGAAGTTCACTTGGGTATGGCAGCAATGCAGCTTGGTATCCACGTAGCAACACCTGTATTCGACGGGGCGAAAGAGTATGACGTCTTCGATACAATGGAAGAAGCAGGTATGCAACGTAATGGTAAAACCGTGCTGTATGATGGTCGTACTGGTGAAGAGTTTGAACGTGAAGTTACCGTTGGTGTCATGCACATGATCAAACTGGCACACATGGTTGACGATAAAATCCATGCCCGTTCCACAGGTCCTTACTCACTTGTTACGCAACAACCGCTGGGTGGTAAAGCCCAATTTGGTGGACAGCGTTTCGGGGAGATGGAAGTTTGGGCGCTTGAGGCTTATGGTGCCGCTTATACTCTGCAAGAAATCTTGACGGTTAAATCCGATGACGTTGTTGGTCGGGTGAAAACGTACGAGTCCATTGTCAAAGGCGAGAATGTACCGGAACCAGGTGTTCCTGAGTCGTTCAAAGTATTGATCAAAGAGCTACAAAGCTTGGGTATGGACGTTAAGATTTTGAGTGAAGATGAGCAAGAGATTGAAATGAAAGAAATGGACGATGAAGATGACGCTGCGAGCGATAAGCTCAGCCTCAACCTTGAGGGTACAGAGGTCGGAGCGGAATAATCGCTTCGGGCGCATGATGACCGGCGTTTTTCATCAGGCTCACGTCATGCTCCGGCTACAGCCGGGGCATGCGTAACCTAGAATACAGGAATTGGTTAAGGAGGGTTGCTCCTTGTTGGACGTCAACAATTTCGAATACATGAAGATCGGGCTTGCTTCCCCAGAGAAAATTCGTTCTTGGTCCCGCGGAGAAGTGAAAAAACCGGAAACGATCAACTATCGTACGTTGAAACCGGAAAAAGAAGGGCTGTTCTGCGAAAAGATTTTTGGCCCTACAAAAGACTGGGAATGCCATTGCGGTAAATACAAACGCGTTCGTTATAAAGGCGTTGTCTGTGATCGCTGTGGCGTTGAAGTAACACGTGCGAAAGTCCGTCGTGAACGTATGGGCCATATTGAGCTTGCTGCTCCGGTATCGCATATCTGGTACTTCAAAGGTATTCCGAGCCGTATGGGTCTCGCACTGGATATGTCTCCAAGATCTCTCGAAGAGATCATTTATTTTGCATCATATGTAGTAACTGATCCAGGAGAAACTCCATTGGAGAAAAAACAGCTGTTGTCCGAGAAGGAATATCGCAGCTACCGTGAAAAATACGGATACGGCTTCCAAGCAGGCATGGGTGCAGAAGCAGTTAAAAAATTGCTTCAAGACCTTGATGTGGAGAAAGAGCTTGAATTCCTGAAGGAAGAGCTTCGCACTGCACAAGGACAACGTCGTAACCGTGCAATCAAACGTTTGGAAGTGATTGAAGCATTCCGTAACTCTGGCAATAACCCAGAGTGGATGATCATGGATGTACTTCCTGTCATTCCGCCGGAACTTCGTCCGATGGTACAACTGGATGGTGGACGTTTTGCTACGTCTGACTTGAATGACTTGTATCGCCGTGTAATTAACCGGAACAACCGTCTGAAACGTCTGCTTGACCTGGGCGCGCCAGATATCATCGTGCAAAATGAAAAGCGGATGCTGCAAGAAGCAGTTGACGCCTTGATCGATAACGGTCGTCGTGGACGTCCTGTTACAGGTCCGGGTAACCGTCCTTTGAAATCCCTCAGCCACATGCTGAAAGGTAAACAAGGTCGTTTCCGTCAGAACTTGCTCGGTAAACGTGTTGACTACTCCGGCCGTTCCGTTATCGTTGTCGGACCTTACCTGAAAATGTATCAGTGCGGTCTGCCTAAAGATATGGCACTGGAACTATTCAAGCCTTTTGTGATGAAAGAGCTTGTGAATAAAGGGCTTGCCCACAACATTAAGAGCGCAAAACGTAAAGTTGAGCGTGTGAGTCCTGAAGTATGGGATGTTCTTGAAGAAGTCATCAAGGAGCATCCGGTTCTGTTGAACCGTGCCCCTACGCTTCACCGTCTCGGTATTCAGGCGTTTGAACCGATTTTGGTTGAAGGTAAAGCAATTCGTCTTCACCCACTCGTATGTACGGCATACAATGCCGACTTTGACGGTGACCAAATGGCCGTGCACGTTCCATTGTCTGCTGAAGCTCAAGCGGAAGCGCGTATCTTGATGCTTGCATCAGGTAACATTTTGAACCCGAAAGACGGTAAACCGGTTGTAACTCCTTCCCAGGATATGGTTCTTGGTTCGTACTATCTGACAATGGACAACAAAGAAGAGAAGGGTACAGGTATGGTTCTGCGTACAGTCAATGAGGCTGTATCTGCATACCAACGGGGTACTGCCGGACTGCATGCGCGTGTAGCTATTCCAGTTAAGGCGCTTGGTAAAACAAGCTTCACGGAAGAGCAACAAAAAGGTATGTTGCTGACTACGATCGGTAAAATTATCTTTAATGAAATTTTCCCGGCAACCTTCCCTTATATCAATGATGCGACTCGCGCGAACCTGTATCAAGGTACAGCCGATCATTCATTTGTTTATGAGAAAGGTACTGACTTGAGAGAGGCAATCATGAATGCTCCTCAAGCTGGCGGTGTCGGCAAAGAATACCTCGGTTCCATCATCGCTCGTTGTTTTGAAATTTATCATACAACCGAAACTGCGGTTATTTTGGATAAAATTAAACAACTTGGATTCACGTATTCGACGCGTGCGGGTATTACCGTAGCCGTGTCCGATGTTGTCGTTCCACCTGAGAAATTCGAAATTCTCAGACAGTCCGAAGATAAAGCTCAGATCGTTACGAACCAGTATCGTCGTGGTTTGATTACGAATGAAGAGCGCTATGACCGTATCATTGATATCTGGTCAAAATCCAAAGATGACATCACGGATATTTTGATGAAATCCATGGATCGTTATAACTCCATTATGATGATGGTTGACTCCAAAGCACGGGGTAACAAATCGCAAATCACTCAATTGGGTGGTATGCGTGGTCTGATGGCCAACCCGTCTGGTCGTATTATCGAACTCCCAATCAAATCGAACTTCCGTGAAGGTCTGACAGTACTCGAGTACTTTATTTCCACTCACGGTGCGCGTAAAGGTCTCGCGGATACAGCCCTGCGTACAGCCGACTCAGGTTACCTGACTCGTCGTCTCGTAGATGTAGCCCAAGACGTAATTGTGCGTGAAGACGATTGTGGTACAGATAAAGGCTTTACGGTTAGTCGTATCCAGGATGGTAAAGAGGTCATCGAAGATCTCTACGACCGTATTGAAGGCAGATACTGCTTCGAAACTGTTCGTCATCCGGAAACAAAAGAAATTATCGCTGGCCGCAATGAGTTGATCGACTCTGACAAAGCAGAAGCGATTATCAAAGCTGGCGTAACCAAATTGCAAATCCGTTCCGTTCTCAGCTGCCGTGCAAGTCATGGTGTCTGCAAGAAGTGTTACGGTCGCAACCTTGCGACAGGTAAACACGTGGAGATTGGTGAAGCGGTTGGTATCATTGCCGCACAATCCATTGGTGAGCCAGGAACACAGCTTACAATGCGTACGTTCCATACCGGTGGTGTAGCCGGAGACGACATCACGCAAGGTTTGCCTCGTATCCAGGAGTTGTTTGAGGCCCGTAATCCTAAAGGTCAAGCAACAATCAGTGAGATTGACGGTGTGGTTAAAGAGATTCGCGAAGCGAAAGACCGTCGTGAAATCGAAATTCAAGGTGAAGCAGAATCCAAAGTATACTCTGTTACTTACGGTTCCCGTGTTCGCGTAAGCGAAGGTATGGAAATTGAAGCGGGTGACGAGTTGACAGACGGTTCTATCGACCCGAAAGAAATGCTACGCATCAAAGGCGTACGTGGCGTACAGAACTACATTTTGCAGGAAGTACAGCGCGTATACCGTAACCAAGGCGTAGAAATCAATGACAAACACGTTGAAGTTATGATCCGTCAAATGTTACGTAAAATCCGTATCGTTGATGCGGGAGATACAACATTGTTGCCAGGATCATTTGTAGATACGCATGAGTACGAAAGAGCGAACAAAATTGCGATTCTGAGTGATAAAGAGCCAGCGGTTGCAAAACCAATCTTGCTCGGTATTACAAAAGCATCCCTTGAAACAGACTCCTTCCTCTCTGCGGCATCGTTCCAAGAGACAACACGTGTACTGACGGATGCAGCGATCAAAGGTAAAGTGGATCAGTTGCTCGGTCTGAAGGAAAATGTTATCATCGGTAAGCTGATCCCTGCTGGTACGGGTATGAACCGTTACCGCAGTATCAAATTTGCTGAGCCTGAAGATGGCCAATCTTCTGTAGAAGAACTGGAGCCAGTTTCGGTAGACTAATATAGATTTCCTCGTTCTGAGGAATTAAAGAATGTGTATGTCAGGAAGCGACGTTTGTAATATCCAAGCGGACGAATCCTGATGTACACAAACTTTATAAAAACTTTTTGGAATAGCATTGACAATGCTTGCGCTAGATGCTAATATATCAAAGGTGCGTGGGCAGCTGATTGTAATTGGTCCTATTCGGAGGAATGTATGATGTCTAATGAAAAAGGCTTGCAAGATGCTCATGTCAAGATTGGTACCAAACAGACCATGCGGACAGTGCAGACAGGAATGGCTTCAGAAGTCTATGTCGCAGAAGATAGTGATCCGCAGCTCACTTCCAAAATCATTGCTTTGTGTGAACAACACAATGTGAAGTACACGAAAGTGGACACAATGAAAAATCTCGGCAAAGCGTGCGGGATTGGGGTGGGAGCAGCGATGGCTGCTGTCGTAAAATGATACGGTAAGGAACGTTTTTGTCCGAGAACATTTAAGGATTCTCCAAGGCAAAAACTTTTCATTTGTCTTTTTATGAACCGCCTGGGTCTGTGGGCTTAGATAAAGGTTTGTAAAGAAACATGAATAATTGAGGAAGGGGGTGGCAATCACATGCCAACTATTAACCAACTGGTTCGTAAAGGACGTCAAGCAAAAGTTGAGAAGTCAAAATCACCAGCTTTGCAAAAAGGGTTCAACGCTTTGAAACGTGAATCCACTAACATCAGTGCCCCACAAAAACGTGGTGTCTGCACTCGTGTAGGTACAATGACTCCACGTAAACCGAACTCTGCACTTCGTAAATATGCCCGTGTTCGTTTGACGAACCGTCTCGAGGTAACTGCTTATATCCCGGGAATCGGACATAACCTTCAAGAGCACAGTGTGGTATTGATCCGCGGAGGTAAAGTAAAAGACCTTGCAGGGGTTCGTTATCACATCGTTCGTGGAGCTCTCGATACTGCAGGCGTGAACAACCGTATGCAAGCTCGTTCTAAATACGGTGCTAAACGTCCAAAAGCTAAAAAAGCCTAAATTACGATAAGCAGATTGCCTGAAAGCCTTCTGGCTTAGGTCTGGAAGGTGCAGGGACTGCTGAACAAGAAAGAAAGGGGGATATCCATGCCACGCAAAGGTCCAGTTACGAAAAGAGACGTGTTGCCAGATCCGGTATACAACTCCAAGTTGGTTACTCGTTTGATCAACCGCATCATGCTCGACGGAAAACGCGGTGTTGCTCAAAGCATTCTGTATAATGCGTTCAAGTTGATCCAAGAACGCACGGGTAATGACCCGATGGAAGTATTTGAGACAGCAATCAAAAATATCATGCCAGTCCTGGAAGTTAAAGCTCGCCGTGTCGGCGGTGCCAACTACCAAGTACCAATCGAGGTAAAACCAGAGAGACGTACTGCTTTGGGTTTACGTTGGCTCGTGAACTACTCCCGCAACCGCGGTGAGAAAACAATGGAAGAGCGTTTGGCGGCTGAGATCATCGACGCTTCCAACAACACAGGCGCTTCCGTTAAGAAACGTGAAGATACGCACAAAATGGCTGAAGCGAACAAAGCGTTTGCTCACTACCGTTGGTAGGATTCAGTTCACAAAAATAAACTTCAATTTTGAAGGGAGACCCATTTCATGGCTAGAGAGTTCTCCTTGAAAAATACACGTAATATCGGGATCATGGCTCATATTGATGCGGGTAAAACCACGACAACTGAGCGGATCTTGTTTTACACAGGACGTACGCACAAAATCGGTGAAGTTCACGAAGGCGCTGCGACAATGGACTGGATGGAACAGGAACAGGAGCGCGGAATTACGATTACTTCCGCTGCGACTACCGCTGCTTGGAAAGGTCACCGCGTAAATATCATTGATACCCCGGGACACGTTGACTTCACTGTTGAAGTTGAACGTTCCCTTCGTGTATTGGACGGAGCAGTAGGTGTATTCAGTGCGAAAGAAGGCGTTGAGCCTCAGTCTGAAACTGTATGGAGACAGGCTGACAAGTACGGCGTACCTCGTATCGCATATGTAAACAAAATGGATATCATCGGTGCTGACTTCTTGAACGTTGTATCTGACATGCGTGATCGCCTTCAAGCGAACGCTGTTGCGATTCAACTTCCAATCGGTGCTGAGAATGATTTCAAAGGTATCATTGATATCGTTGCTCAACGGGCTCATATGTATAAAGATGACCTGGGACAAGATATTGAAGAAACCGATATTCCTGCGGAATTCGTTGAGCAAGTTGAAGAACTTCGCAACGAATTGATTGAGCGTGTTGCAGAGCTTGATGAAGAACTTACAATGAAATATCTGGAAGGCGAAGAAATCACTATTGATGAGATTAAATCCGCTCTCCGTAAAGGTGTTGTAGATGTTAAGATCTTCCCAGTTATCTGTGGATCCTCATACCGTAACAAAGGTGTTCAACTGATGTTGGATGCTGTTATCGACTACTTGCCAGCTCCAGTTGACGTTCCAGCAATCAAGGGTCTCCTTGAGGATGGAACTGAAGCGGTTCGTAAGTCTTCCGATGAAGAGCCATTCTCTGCATTGGCTTTCAAAATCATGACTGACCCTTACGTTGGTAAATTGACATTCTTCCGCGTATACTCCGGTGTACTTCAATCCGGTTCTTATGTATTGAATGCAACTAAAAACAAACGTGAGCGTATCGGTCGTATCCTTCAAATGCACGCAAACAGCCGTCAAGAAATCACTGAAGTTTACTCCGGTGATATCGCAGCAGCTGTTGGTTTGAAAGATACAGGTACAGGTGATACACTATGTGATGAGAAACATCCGGTTATCCTGGAATCCATGAACTTCCCTGATCCGGTAATCGAAATCGCTGTTGAACCTAAAACCAAAGCTGACCAAGATAAAATGGGTGTGGCTCTCGGTAAGTTGACGGAAGAGGATCCAACTCTTCGCGCTCATACTGACGAAGAAACAGGTCAAACAATCTTGGCAGGTATGGGTGAGCTTCACCTTGATATCATCATCGACCGTATGCGTCGTGAGTTCAAGGTAGAAACTACTGTGGGTAAACCACAAGTAGCTTACCGCGAAACATTCCGTGCTCCAGCGCGCGTTGAAGGTAAATTCGTACGTCAATCCGGTGGTCGTGGTCAATACGGTCACGTATGGGTTGAATTCGAACCTCTCGAGCCGGGTACAGGCAGCCAGTTCGAAAGTAAGGTTGTCGGTGGTTCCGTACCAAGAGAATACATTCAACCTGCATTGTCAGGGATTGAAGAGCAAATGAAAAACGGCGTTATCGCAGGCTTCCCGCTTGTTGACGTTAAGGCTACTATCGTAGACGGATCTTACCATGATGTCGATTCCAACGAGATGGCATTTAAAATTGCCGGATCTATGGCGCTGAAAGCAGCGAAAGACAAATGTAGTCCAGTTCTGCTTGAGCCTATCATGAAAGTAGAAGTAACTGTTCCAGAAGAGTATATGGGTGACGTAATGGGTATGTTGAACTCCCGTCGTGGCCGCATTGAAGGTATGGATTCCCGTAGTGGAGCTCAAATCATCCGTGCTAAGGTACCTCTCTCTGAGATGTTTGGTTACTCTACAACTCTTCGTTCGGGTACTCAAGGACGCGGCGTGTTCTCAATGGAACTCTCCCACTATGAAGAAGTTCCTAAGAGCATCGCTGAAGAGATCGTTGCCAAAACAAAAGGCACCGAGTAGTTTTCTCACACTGAATGCTTGTGCTTGAAACCTGGTTTGAAGCACCGCATTCAGTGAAACATAAAATCATAAATTTTAAGGAGGCCACGTTCAAATGGCAAAGGCTAAATACGAACGTAATAAACCACACGTTAACATTGGTACTATTGGTCACGTCGATCATGGTAAAACAACTCTGACTGCTGCAATCACAACTGTATTGTCCAAAACTTACGGTGGTGCTGCTGTAGCATTCGACCAAATCGACAAAGCTCCAGAAGAGCGCGAGCGCGGTATCACTATCTCCACAGCACACGTTGAGTACGAAACTGACACTCGTCACTACGCTCACGTAGACTGCCCAGGTCACGCCGACTATGTTAAAAACATGATCACTGGCGCGGCACAAATGGACGGAGCTATCCTGGTAGTATCCGCAGCTGACGGCCCAATGCCACAAACTCGTGAGCACATCTTGCTCTCCCGTCAAGTAGGCGTACCTTACATTGTTGTTTTCTTGAACAAATGTGACATGGTTGAAGACGAAGAGTTGTTGGAACTGGTTGAGATGGAAGTTCGCGACCTTCTTAATGAATACGAGTTCCCAGGTGATGATACTCCAATCACTCGTGGATCCGCTCGTGAAGCTCTGCAAAACCCTGATGGTGAGTGGGCTCAAAAAATCGTTGAGATGTTCAAAGAAATCGACACTTACATCCCACTGCCTGAGCGTCAAACTGACAAGCCTTTCTTGATGCCTGTCGAGGACGTATTCTCCATCACTGGTCGTGGTACCGTTGCTACAGGTCGTGTAGAGCGTGGTACTGTTAAAGTCGGCGAAGAGATCGAGATCGTTGGTATCACTGAAGAAACTAAAAAATCCGTAGTTACGGGCGTTGAGATGTTCCGTAAATTGTTGGATTCCGCACAAGCGGGTGACAACATCGGTGCATTGTTGCGTGGTGTTGACCGTACTCAAATCGAGCGTGGTCAAGTACTTGCTAAACCAGCATCTGTTAAACCACACACAGAATTCACTGCTCAAATTTACGTTTTGACTAAAGAAGAGGGTGGCCGTCATAAGCCTTTCTTCACTGGATACCGTCCACAGTTCTACTTCCGTACAACTGACGTGACTGGTATCATCAACCTGCCAGAAGGTACTGAAATGGTAATGCCTGGTGACAACATCACGGTTACTGTTCAACTGATCTCTCCAATCGCGATCGAAGAAGGAACTAAGTTCTCTATTCGTGAAGGTGGACGTACAGTTGGTGCGGGTTCCGTAGCAACAATCCAAAAATAATTTGGCTCTTGCCAAATGAGTATAAGCAACAGTGTACTGGAACGAGTAACATTGTATTGTAACGAAGCTTCGGAAGAGTTCTTTATCCGACATCGGATAAAGAACTCTTTTATTATGTCAACGTTTCGGAACCTGCGTCATCTAAAATGAACAAGATTTATCTTATAGATTGATAGGTTAGGCAGCCTGGATATGAAGAAAAACATTGAGCTAAATTGAGTCGATTCTTTTGAAAAGATCAATTTAAATGTTTTTTTTAAATATGCTTGCAATATGCCCATCTTTTCTATATAATAATGAATGTTGTTCTTGTGACGTTGCGATGATGTGAGAGGTTACTGGCACACCCGGCCCCTTTGCCATGGGAGAGTGGCTAGAAAATTTTCACGGAGTATGTCCGATAAAAAATTGGGCGATAGAAGGAGGGACTAAAATGGCAAAGCAAAAAATTCGTATTCGTTTGAAAGCTTACGACCACAGAATTCTTGATCAATCCGCGGAGAAAATCGTTGAAACAGCAAAACGTTCGGGTGCAGGTGTATCCGGTCCGATTCCGCTTCCTACTGAAAAACAAATCATTACTATTCTTCGTGCGGTGCACAAGTATAAGGATTCTCGGGAGCAATTCGAACAACGCACTCATAAGCGTTTGATCGATATCGTTAACCCGACTCCACAAACTGTGGATGCCTTGATGCGCTTGGATCTACCGTCCGGTGTAGATATCGAAATTAAATTGTAATATATAGCAACAAACAAGACCACGTATAAAGGAAAAGAGGTGTCAACATGAAAGGTATCTTAGGAAAAAAACTTGGAATGACTCAAGTGTTTACCGCTGAAGGTAACGTAGTTCCAGTAACGGTTATCGAAGCAGGTCCTTGTGTTGTTTTACAAAAGAAAGATATTGAAAACGATGGCTACGAAGCAGTTCAAATCGGTTTTGCCGATAAGAAAGAGAAAAATGCTAACAAGCCAGAAGCAGGACACGCTAAAAAAGCGAATACTGCACCTAAGCGCTACGTTCGTGAGCTTCGCGGCATTAACATCGCGGAATATGAAGTTGGCCAAGAATTGAAAGCTGACATTTTCGCTGAAGGCGAGTTCGTTGACGTAACAGGTATTTCTAAAGGTAAAGGTTTTGCCGGCGTTATCAAACGTTGGGGACAAAGCACTGGACCTATGTCACACGGTTCGCGTTATCACCGTGGCCCAGGTTCGATGGGTTCGATCCAAGCTAACCGAGTTCCTAAAGGCAAACGCCTGCCAGGGCATATGGGACATGATACTGTTACAATTCAACGTCTTGAGGTTGTTAAAGTAGACGCTGAGCGTAATGTAATCCTCGTAAAAGGTTCTATTCCTGGACCGAAGAACAGCCTTGTAAGAGTCAAAGAAACGGTGAAAAAATAACCACTGAAGAAAGGAGGAACACAAAATGCCAAAAGTATCAGTTTACAATGTAGATGGTAGCCAAGTAGGTGAAGTTGAACTGAATGATGCGGTATTCGGTATTGAGCCGAATCAACACGTTCTGTACGATGCAGTTCTTATGCAACGCGCTTCTCTTCGTCAAGGTACCCACAAAGTAAAAGGACGTTCTGAAGTACGTGGCGGTGGACGTAAACCTTGGAAACAAAAAGGTACAGGTCGCGCTCGTCAAGGTTCGATTCGTTCTCCACAATGGAAAGGCGGCGGTATCGTATTTGGTCCGACACCACGGAGCTATGCGTACAAACTGCCTAAGAAAGTTCGCCGTCTGGCGATCAAGTCTGCTCTTTCATCCAAAGTGCAAGACAATGACATTATCGTTTTGGATGCTCTCGCGTTGAGCTCACCAAAAACAAAAGAGTTTGCAGCTATTTTGAACAATCTCAAAGTAGGTCGCAAAGCTTTGATTGTAGCTCCTAGCTATGATGATAATGTAGCTCTTTCTGCACGGAATATTCCGGGCGTGAAATTCGTAGCTGCTGATGGTATTAATGTTCTTGACGTGCTTTCGCACGACAAACTGATCATTACGAAAGAAGCAGTTCAGAAGGTAGAGGAGGTGCTCGCGTAATGAAAGATCCTCGTGATATTGTAAAACGTCCGATTATTACGGAACGTACTGCCGACATGATGAACGACTTGAAATATGTATTTGAAGTCGATATCCGTGCAAACAAAACCGAGATCAAAAAAGCGGTAGAAGCTATTTTCGGCGTAAAAGTGAAAAACGTGAACACACTTCGTGTTCCAGCTAAACCGAAACGGTACGGACGTTATTCCGGATATACAAGCGAATGGAAAAAAGCGTTTGTAACACTGACGCAAGACAGCAAATCGCTTGAGTTCTTTGAAACTGTATAATTGAAATCTTTGAAGTAAGGAGGGAAAACTAGTGCCAATCAAAAAGTATAAACCAACATCCCCGGCAAGACGGAACATGTCCGTTTCTACATTTGAGGAAATTACCACAGATAAGCCGGAGAAATCGTTGTTGGCCCCATTGAGCAAACAAGCAGGCCGCAACAACCAAGGTAAAATTACAGTTCGTCACCACGGTGGTGGACACAAACGTAAATACCGTATCATCGACTTCAAACGTACTAAAGATGGAATACCGGGCCGCGTTGCTACAATCGAGTATGACCCGAACCGTACTTCCAACATTGCATTGATTCACTATGCTGATGGTGAGAAACGTTACATCATCGCTCCTAAAGGTCTGAAAGTTGGAGATCAAGTATTCTCTGGTCCTGACGCAGATATCAAAATTGGTAACGCACTGCCGCTTGAAAACATTCCAGTAGGTACCGTTATCCACAACATCGAGTTGAAACCAGGTAAAGGCGGACAATTGGTTCGTGCAGCTGGTACAGAAGCTCAATTGCTTGGTAAAGAAGAAAAATACGTTTCCGTTCGTCTCTCTTCCGGAGAAGTTCGTCGTATTTTGAAAGTTTGCCGCGCAACAATCGGATCCGTTGGTAACCAAGACCACGAGCTTATCAAAATCGGTAAAGCCGGTCGTAGCCGTTGGTTGGGTCAACGTCCTGAGGTTCGTGGTGTGGTAATGAACCCTAACGATCACCCTCACGGTGGTGGTGAAGGTCGTGCTCCAATCGGACGTAAATCGCCAATGTCACCATGGGGTAAACCTACTCTTGGTTACAAAACGCGTAAGAAAAATAAAGCTTCTGATAAATACATCATCCGTCGCCGCACGAAGTAATACACACTGTGCATAACTTCGTGAGGCATCTACGGATGCATAAAAGCTATGTTTGAAGGGAGGATCTCCACATGAGTCGCAGTTTGAAAAAAGGGCCATTCATTGATGGCTACATGCTCAAGAAGGTAGAAGAGATGGAAGCATCAGGCAAGAAGAACGTTATCAAAACCTGGTCCCGTCGCTCTACAATTTTCCCACAATTCATCGGACACACATTTGGCGTTTACGACGGTCGTAAACACGTGCCAGTGTATGTAACTGAGGACATGGTTGGACACAAACTGGGTGAGTTCGCTCCAACCCGTACGTACAAAGGCCATACTGATGATGACAAGAAAACAAGAAGATAAATGAACATCTCTAATGTTTGAGAGGAGGTTACACAATGGAAGCAAAAGCACATGCTAAGTTTATCCGGATTGCTCCTCGTAAAGTTCAACTCGTTGTTGACTTGATTCGCGGCAAGCAAGTAGGTGAGGCGGTTGCCATTCTCCGTCACACTCCGAAATCCGCTTCTCCAGTTGTTGAGAAGTTGCTTAACTCCGCTATTGCGAATGCGGAACATAATTATTCTTTGGATGTTAATAACTTGGTGATCTCGCAAGCTTACGTAAACCAAGGACCAACGATGAAACGTTTCCGCCCTCGTGCAATGGGACGTGCAAGTCGTATTAACAAACGTACTAGCCACATTACTTTGGTGGTATCTGAAAAGTAGAAGGAGGGAAAACGTGTGGGCCAAAAGGTAAATCCAGTCGGACTTCGTGTCGGAGTTATCCGTGACTGGGAATCTAAGTGGTATGCAGGCAAAGACTTCGGCGATCTTTTGATGGAAGACGTGAAAATTCGTGAATTCCTGAAAAATAAATTGAAAGACTCCGCTATGTCTCGTGTTGAGATCGAGAGAGCGGCTAACCGTGTTAACGTAACGATTCACACAGCGAAACCAGGTATGGTAATCGGTAAAGGTGGATCTGAAGTTGAGAATCTTCGTAACCAAATTACGAAAATTGCTGGCGGTAAAAAAGTACACATCAACATCTCTGAAATTAAGAACCAAGACCTGGACGCGATCCTGGTAGCAGAAAGCATTGCACAACAATTGGAACGTCGTGTTTCTTTCCGTCGTGCTCTGAAACAAGCTATTCAAAGAACTATGCGCTCTGGTGCTAAAGGTATTAAAACTCAAGTAGGCGGACGTCTTGGCGGTGCTGAGATTGCACGTTCTGAAGGCTACAGCGAAGGAACTGTTCCACTGCACACACTGCGTGCTGACATTGACTATGGTACTGCAGAGGCTCATACTACTTACGGACGTATCGGCGTAAAAGTATGGATCTATCGTGGAGAGGTTCTTCCTACGGCTAAGAAACAAGCTGCTAAGGAAGGAGGCAACTAATCATGTTGGTACCAAAACGTGTAAAACACCGTAAGCAACAACGTGGACATATGAAAGGCCAAGCAAAAGGCGGAACTACGCTGAACTTTGGCGAATATGGTCTGCAAGCTACGGAACCGGCTTGGATTACGAACCGTCAAATCGAAGCGGCTCGTATTGCGATGACTCGTTACATCAAACGTGGTGGTAAAGTCTGGATTAAAATTTTCCCTGACAAACCAATCACTCAAAAGCCTCTCGAGGTTCGGATGGGTAGCGGTAAAGGTAACGTAGAAAAATGGGTTGCAGTAGTGAAACCAGGTAAGATCATGTTTGAACTTGCTGGTGTACCGGAGGATATTGCACGCGAAGCGATGCGTCTTGCCGCTCACAAACTGCCAATCAAAACGAAGTTCGTGAAACGTGAAGAATTGGGTGGTGAAGCAAATGAAAGCTAGTGAATTTCGCAACCTAACCTCTGCTGAAATCGAGCAAAAGATTGCCGGATTTAAAGAAGAACTCTTTAACCTCCGCTTTCAACTTGCTACCGGTCAGCTGGATAACCCGACTCGTATCCGTGATGTGCGTAAAGAAATAGCTCGTGCTAAAACGATCATCCGTGAAAGAGAATTGGGAATCGGTTAATTAGAGGTCGGATATACATTCCGTCCGTAATCAGGAAGGAGGCCAACAATGAGCGAAGAACGTAATGCACGTAAAGTTCAAACTGGTAAAGTTGTCAGTGATAAAATGGACAAAACGATTGTTGTTGCTGTAGAAACCTACAAAAACCACAAATTGTATCATAAACGCATTAAAGTTACTAAAAAGTTCAAAGCGCATGACGAAGAAAACACTGCGAAAATCGGTGACACGGTGAAAATCATGGAGACTCGTCCGCTTTCGAAAGATAAACGCTGGAGACTTACTGAAGTCGTTGAAAAAGCGGTTATCATCTAATTGCATGATCAGCATAGCTGGAAGGAGGAATACTAAATGATTCAACCATTTACACGTTTGACTGTAGCCGACAACTCCGGTGCGAAGGAACTGATGTGTATCCGCGTACTCGGCGGTACGGGACGTCGTACAGCTCAAATCGGTGATCTGATCGTTTGTTCTGTAAAACAAGCAACACCAGGCGGCGTTGTCAAAAAAGGTGATGTAGTTAGAGCGGTTGTCGTTCGTACGAAGCGTTCTGTACGTCGTAAAGACGGTTCCTACATCGGTTTTGATGAAAATGCAGCTGTTGTTGTAAAAGACGACAGAAGCCCACGTGGAACACGTATTTTCGGACCTGTTGCTCGTGAACTTCGCGAGAAAGATTTCATGAAAATCGTTTCCTTGGCCCCAGAGGTTATCTAATAGATTAAGCTCGTGATGTTTAGAAACAGGAGGTGTACGAAATGCCAAGAGTGAAAAAAGTTCTGGAATCCCATAACAACAAACTTCACGTTAAAAAGGAAGATACGGTTATGGTGATCAGCGGTAAAGACAAAGGTAAAAAAGGCCGTGTCATCGCTGCTTATCCTCGTGAAAACCGCGTCCTTGTGGAAGGTGTTAACATGGTGAAAAAACACCAGAAGCCTAACCAGCAAAACCCGCAAGGCGGCATTATCGAGAAGGAAGCTCCGATTCACGTTTCCAACGTGATGCACATCGATCCGAAGAGCGGAAAAGTAACCCGTATCGGTTACAAAGTTTTGGATAACGGTAAAAAAGTGCGCGTTGCAAAACGTTCCGGAGAAATTATCGACTAATTGAACCGAATGAGAAAGGAGGGCTATGATTCATGGCATCAAGAATGAAAGAACGTTACCTGCAAGAAATCGCTCCTGCTTTGATGCAGAAGTTTAACTATACAACGGTAATGCAAGTGCCGAAAATCGAGAAAATCGTTATCAACATGGGTGTGGGCGACGCTGTCCAAAACTCCAAAGTGTTGGATTCCGCAGTAAACGATTTGCAACTGATCGCAGGTCAAAAACCTGTAATCACTCGTGCGAAAAAATCAATCGCAGGATTCAAACTGCGTGAGAACATGCCTATCGGTGTGAAAGTAACATTGCGCGGCGAGCGTATGTACTACTTCCTCGATAAATTGTTCAACGTAACACTTCCACGTGTACGTGACTTCCGCGGTGTATCGAGCAAAGCGTTCGATGGTCGTGGTAACTACACTCTGGGTCTGAAAGAGCAATTGATCTTCCCAGAGATCGAGTATGATAAAGTAGACAAAGTCCGCGGTATGGATATTGTCATCGTAACAACGGCGAAAACAGACGAAGAGTCCCGTGAATTGCTTACGCAAATGGGAATGCCTTTCGTTAAATAATGTTGGCATAAACGTTCCGGGTGTCTGGAAAGACTCCCTTTTCTCCGAAATTATTTAGGAGGTGTCAGGCTAAAGTGGCAAAAACTTCGATGAAAGTTAAACAACAACGTACACCAAAGTTTAAAGTACGTGCTTATACACGCTGCGAGCGTTGTGGTCGTCCACATTCGGTACTGCAAAAGTTCAAAATTTGCAGAATTTGCTTCCGTGAATTAGCTTATAAAGGCCAGATCCCTGGCGTGAAAAAAGCAAGCTGGTAAAAAGTCCTGAACGGGAAGGAGGTTAACTCACAATGACTATGTCTGATCCAATTGCAGATATGCTTACTCGTATTCGTAACGCGAACACAGTTCGTCACGAAACGGTAGAAATGCCTGCTTCGACAATGAAAAAACAAATCGCCGATATCCTGAAGCGTGAAGGTTTCATCCGTGACGCTGAATATATCGAAGATAACAAACAAGGGATTATCCGTGTTTTCTTGAAATACGGTCAAAATAACGAGCGCGTTATCACTGGTCTGAAAAGAATCAGTAAACCAGGTCTTCGTGTTTACACGAAAAGCAATGAAGTACCTCGCGTACTTGGCGGCCTTGGAATCGCGATTATCTCGACATCCAAAGGTGTTATGACGGACAAAGAAGCTCGTCAATCGAAATCCGGCGGAGAAGTCGTCTGCTACGTTTGGTAATATAACGTCACAAGATAGGAGGTGCAACATATGTCTCGTATTGGTCGCAAACCAATTACAGTACCAAGTGGTGTAGACATCACTTTGGACAATACCGTTATCACGGTAAAAGGACCTAAAGGAACTTTGACTCGTGAACTTCACAAAGACATGAAGGTTACAGTTGAAAACAACGAAATTACAGTTGTGCGTCCTTCCGATAACAAAACTCACCGTTCTTTACACGGCACAACACGTAGCGTTGTCAGCAACATGGTGAGTGGCGTAACTGAAGGATTCGCTAAATCTCTGGAGTTGGTTGGGGTCGGATATCGTGCAAGCAAATCCGGAGATAAAATCGTTCTGAACGTTGGTTACTCTCACCCGGTTGAAATCACACCGGAAGCGGGAATCGAATTCGAAGTACCTTCGAATACGAAAATCATTGTTCGCGGTATCGATAAAGAGCGCGTAGGTGCTTACGCCGCTAAAATTCGTTCCGTTCGTGAACCTGAGCCGTACAAAGGTAAAGGTATTAAATATGAAGGCGAGCGTATCATCCGTAAGGAAGGTAAAGCCGGTAAGAAGAAATAAGATTTCTCTTACCGCCTTTTCGCGGCTTTCGGCTTGCTTGCTTCGTGTGTTTCTAATATACCCCGTGGCTTCTGCTTTGAAGCCAGCGAGGTAACCTGAAAGGAGTGAATCCCTGAGATGATTACGAAACCAGATAAAAACAAGGCTCGTCTGAAAAGACACCTTCGTGTTCGTAAGAAAATCCAAGGAACGGCTGCACGTCCTCGTTTGAACGTTTTCCGTTCTGGTAAACATATGTACGCTCAAATCATCGATGATGTAGCTGGTGTAACAATCGCTTCCGCGTCTACTGTAGACAAAGAATTGAGCACTGACATCAAAAATGGTGCATCTGTTGAATCTGCTCGTAAAGTTGGCGAACTCGTTGCTAAACGTGCAAAAGATAAAGGTGTTTCCAATATCGTATTTGACCGTAGCGGATATCTGTATCATGGTCGTATCGCAGCATTGGCTGAAGCGGCTCGTGAAGCAGGACTTGAGTTTTAAGATATTTTTCAAAAGGAGGTTAACGACTTGCGTGTAGATCCGAATACTTTGGAACTGTCTGAAAGAGTAGTAAACATTAATCGCGTAGCTAAAGTAGTAAAAGGCGGACGCCGTTTCAGCTTTAGCGCACTGGTTGTAGTCGGCGACGGCAACGGCTGGGTTGGAGCGGGTATCGGTAAAGCGGGCGAAGTACCTGATGCAATTCGCAAAGGTATTGAAGATGCTAAGAAAAACCTTGTACACGTTCCACTCGTAGGAACTTCGATTCCTCACTTGGTAACAGGTAAGTTCGGCGCAGGACGCGTTCTGTTGAAACCAGCATCTGAAGGTACTGGTGTTATCGCTGGTGGTCCTGTACGTGCGGTTCTCGAACTTGCTGGTGTAGGTGACATTTTGACAAAATCTCTGGGTTCTTCGAATTCCATGAACATGGTCAATGCGACTTTGGAAGGTTTGTCCCGTTTGAAGCGTGCTGAAGACGTGGCTAAACTGCGCGGAAAATCCGTCGAAGAGCTTCTGGGTTAGGAGGGAATTCTCATGGCTAAATTAGAAATTACCCTCGTCCGTAGCTTGATCGGACGTCCGGAGACGCAAAGAACAACTGTGAAAACATTGGGATTGCGCAAAATCAACAGCAAAGTGATCCAAAACGATAATCCTGCCATCCGTGGTATGATTAACAAAGTAAGTCACTTGGTAGCTGTAAAAGAAGTAGAAGCTTAATATACGGGTATACACCCACAAATCTTTAAGGAGGTGCAACGAACGATGAAGTTACATGAGCTTTCACCATCTCCTGGATCGCGTAAAGAACGCAAACGTGTTGGTCGCGGTCCAAGTAGTGGTACAGGTAAAACATCAGGTCGCGGTCATAAAGGACAAAACGCTCGTTCGGGCGGTGGTGTTCGTCCAGGCTTCGAAGGTGGACAAAATCCATTGTATCGTCGCTTGCCAAAACGCGGTTTCGTAAACCCAACTCGCAAAGAATATGCAGTTGTTAATATCGAAGACCTGAATAGTTTGCCTGCGGGTACTGAAGTAACTCCAGAATTCTTGATGACGAACGGCGTTGTTAAAAACGCTAAATCCGGAATCAAAGTCCTGGGTAACGGTGAAGTCACTGTGAAGCTGACTGTTAAAGCTAACAAGTTTTCTCAATCTGCGGTGGAGAAAATTGAAGCTGCCGGCGGTACAACCGAGGTGATTTAATGTTCAAGACCCTAAAGAATATCTGGCGGGTTGAGGATCTGCGCAAAAGGGTATTATTTACCCTTTTTGTACTGATCATTTACCGCATCGGCTCCTTTGTCCCCGTTCCGGGCGTTAACAAAGATGTGTTCGAAGCGACAAATTCTGCGGGTAAAGAAGTTTTTGGACTTCTCAATACGTTCTCGGGTGGAGCACTGTTCCAGTTCTCTATATTTGCTCTCGGGATCGTTCCTTACATCACTGCGTCTATCATAGTACAGTTGCTTTCCATGGACGTTATTCCTAAATTAGCGGAATGGGCAAAGCAAGGTGAACAAGGTAAGAAGAAATCTGCACAACTGACTCGTTATTTAACGATCGGGCTGGCATTGATTCAAGCGTTTGGTACGTCGATCGGATTCAACCGCTTGTACAATACAGACATGATTCCTAACGCTACGTTTGCAGATTATATCTTGATCGCAATTGTACTTACGGCCGGTACTTCATTCCTGATGTGGCTTGGTGAGCAGATCACCGAGAAAGGCATCGGAAACGGAATTTCGATTTTGATCTTTGCGGGTATCCTGTCAACAGTGCCTAACATTATCAAACAAACAATCGAGTCCGACTTCATCCAACCTGATCAATTGTTCATGAACATTCTTAAAGGTGTGATCATCGCGATTGTCATCGTGCTGATTATCATCGGGGTCATTTACATTCAACAGGCGATTCGGAAAATTCCTGTACAGTACGCAAAACGTGTCGTAGGAAACAAAATGTACGGTGGACAGAATACACATATCCCGCTGAAGATTAATGCAGCTGGTGTTATCCCTGTCATCTTCGCATCATCGCTGTTGATGTTCCCAACGATTATCGCCAACTTCTGGGCTAATCATGGTTGGGCACAGTGGATCGGTCAGAACTTGACTACACACAAACCTCTTGGTATGGTGCTGTATGTCGTGATGATCTTCGGATTCACATTCTTCTATACGTTCGTACAGATGAATCCACAGCAGATGGCTGATAATATGAAAAAGAACGGCGGTTACATTCCGGGTATTCGCCCAGGTAAAGCAACCGAGAAATATCTGACCCGTGTCATGACTCGTTTGACAATGGCCGGAGCCATCTTCTTGGCAGTCATTTCCGTTCTGCCTGTATTCTTAGGGGCACTTTCTGGTTTGCCTCAATCAGCGCAAATTGGAGGAACTTCCCTCCTGATCGTTATCGGTGTTGCGCTGGATACGATGAAGCAAATCGAAAGCCAATTGATCAAACGCCACTACAAAGGTTTTATCAATAAATAGGCAATAGGTTCCGGTTGAGTAAAGATTTACTTGCCGGCACCTATTGTGCTGTTTGTTGATGTAGGGTAGTCTTGGAGGGAGTGACATAACGTGAACATCCTATTCATGGGCCCTCCGGGGGCAGGAAAAGGTACGCAAGCAGACGTCATTGTGAAAGAGTTCGGTATTCCCCATATTTCAACAGGCGATGCATTTCGTCTTGCGATTAAACAGGGAACTCCCATTGGCCTGAAAGCCAAGGAATATATGGATCAAGGATTACTTGTACCAGATGATGTTACCATTGGCATCGTTGAAGAACGATTGCAACAGTCGGACTGCAGAGAAGGTTTCCTCTTGGATGGTTTTCCAAGAACCCTGTCTCAGGCAGAAGCGCTGGATGGCATCCTGGAACGACTGAACTCAGGTCTTGATCATGTGATCAACCTGAAAGTGGATCGCAACAAATTGCTGGCTCGTTTGACGGGTCGTCGTATTTGTAAAAACTGTGGTTCGACTTATCATGTCGTATTTAATCCACCAAAGCAGGATGGTATCTGTGATAAATGCGGCGGCGAGTTGTACCAACGCTCTGATGATAACGAAGAGAGCGTAGGCACTCGTTTGGACGAATATATCAACAAAACAGCACCACTCCTCACGTTCTACGAAACTAAAGGCCTTCTTCGTCAAATCGACGGAGAACAGGATATCGATCAAGTTTCTCAAGAAATCGTGTCCTTGTTGAGAGGTTAATTGATGATCATTGGTAAGTCCGAAACGGAACTGGGTTTGATGAGGGAAGCTGGGAGAATTGTTGCGGAAACGCATCGTCTCTTGGAAGAACACATTGTTCCCGGTATTACGACTGGTGAACTTGACCATATGGCTGATCAATTTATTCGCAGTCAAGGAGCTGTGCCGTCTTTCAAAGGTTATAACGGTTTCCCTGCCAGTGTGTGCGCTTCAGTGAATGAAGAGTTGGTACATGGATTTCCCGGCAAACGCAAGTTGAACGAGGGCGATATCGTTACGTTTGACATTGGCGCGCAGTACCAGGGGTATCATGGAGATTCTGCCTGGACCTATCCAGTTGGCCGTATTTCCGAAGAAGCTCGTCGTCTTCTGGACGTTACCGAGGCTTCATTATACGCAGGACTAGCGCTGGTAAAATCAGACGTTCGCTTGTTTACAATATCTCATGCAATTCAGAAATATATCGAAGATGAAGGGTTTTCCGTCGTTCGTGAATATGTCGGTCACGGCATTGGAGCGAATCTGCACGAGGAACCATCGATTCCGAACTATGGTCTTCCTGATCGTGGACCAAGGTTGAAGGCTGGTATGGTGCTAGCTATTGAGCCAATGGTTAACGCAGGCAGACGGTATGTCAAAACGTTGGAAGATAACTGGACTGTCGTTACAGCTGATGGATCGTTATGTGCCCACTTTGAACACACCGTAGCAGTTACACCTGAAGGTATGGAAATTTTCACAAAACTGAATGCGTAGGTGATTAGGCATGAACAATCCGTCGAATCCGCAGCTCGGTCAAATTGTGAAGATCCGTAAAGGCCGCAATGCGGACCAAGCCGCAGTAATTGTTGCTATAGAGGACAATAGGTTCGTATATATCGCGGATGGAGACAAACGAAAGTTTGACCAACCCAAGAAGAAGAATATTCTTCATCTTGAACTTCAACCGATGATTAGCAGTGAGGTTGTAAACAGTTTAAACGAGAGTGGTCGGGTGACAAACGGAAAGCTCCGCTATGCGGTTCATTCGTTTCTGGAATCCACCAACATTCAAGCTGAAGAGAAAGGAGACTGACTAATGGCCAAGGAAGATGTCATTGAAGTGGAAGGCACGGTTCTTGAACCGCTGCCGAATGCAACGTTCAAGGTTGAGCTTGAGAATGGTCATCAAATTCTCGCTCACGTTTCCGGTAAATTGCGGATGCACTTCATCCGTATCCTGACTGGAGACAAAGTAGTTGTTCAGTTATCGCCTTATGATCTAACAAAAGGTCGTATAACTTACCGTAAATAGTAGTAGACAGTTGCAATGAACTGTGAAGCTTATGAAGCGGGTTTTGCCCGGCAAAACTTGCGAAAGCTTCGAAGCCGGTTTTACAATAGTAGAACAAGGTCAATGCTTACGAAGAGGGTTTTGCTAAGCAGAACTTTGAGGAGGTAATTCACATGAAGGTAAGACCTTCGGTCAAGCCGATTTGCGAAAAATGCAAAGTCATTCGCCGCAAAGGGAATGTAATGGTTATCTGTGAAAATCCAAAACACAAACAAAAACAAGGTTAATGAAGGGGGTGTAGCGTAAAATGGCACGTATAGCTGGTGTGGATTTGCCACGTGATAAGCGCGTTGAGATCGCCTTGACTTATATTTTCGGAATCGGTAAAACGACTTCCCAGAAAATTCTGAGCTCTACAGGCATCAATCAGAACACTCGTGTTCGTGATTTGACGGAAGATGAAGTCAGCAAATTGCGTGAAAGTATCGACAAAGAGGTCAAAGTTGAAGGTGACCTGCGTCGTGAAATCTCTTTGAATATTAAACGTTTGACGGAGATCGGTTGTTACCGTGGAGTTCGTCATCGTCGTGGTCTGCCTGTTCGTGGACAACGTACGAAAACGAATGCTCGTACTCGTAAAGGTCCTCGTCGTACTGTAGCGAACAAGAAGAAATAATAAGGGGGGATAAGAGAAAATGGCTAAACCGAAAAAAGTCGTACGTACTAAACGTCGTGACCGTAAAAATATTGAATCTGGCGTGGCACATATCCGTTCCACTTTCAATAACACTATCGTTACTATTACGGATCCTCACGGAAACGCGATTTCGTGGGCAAGCTCCGGCGGCCTCGGATTCAGAGGTTCCCGTAAATCGACTCCGTTTGCTGCACAAATGGCTGCTGAGACTGCTGCCAAAGCTGCAATGGAACATGGGATGAAATCCGTTGAGGTTATGGTTAAAGGACCAGGCGCAGGCCGTGAAGCAGCGATCCGCTCTTTGCAAGCTGCTGGTCTTGAAGTTAACCTGATCAAAGACGTAACTCCAGTCCCGCATAACGGATGCCGTCCTCCAAAACGTCGTCGTGTCTAATGAGATTTGCCCCTGCGTGTGGTATACTTCCGGCACAATCTGCTAATAATGGTTGTTTAGGCATACTACTACATGTTTTCGCAAGAGAAGGTAAATGTTTCATAGAGGACCGACGTTTTGAAGGAGGGGTATTGCAGTGATAGAAATCGAAAAGCCGAAAATTGAGACGGTAGACGTCAACGATGATGGCACCTATGGGAAATTCGTAGTAGAACCGCTGGAGCGCGGATACGGTACGACGCTTGGAAACTCGCTTCGCCGAATCCTGCTCTCATCACTGCCGGGTGCGGCAGTGTCTTCGGTTCAAATCGATGGCGTTCTGCATGAATTTGCTACAGTTCCTGGCGTAATGGAAGATGTTACAGAGATTATCCTTAACCTGAAAGCTTTGTCGCTCAAAATTCATTCTGACGAGGAGAAAGTGCTCGAGATTGATGCTGAAGGCGAAGGAGCAATCACGGCTGGAGACATTCGTGCTGATTCCGATGTAGAAATCCTTAACCCGGATCTTCACATTGCTACGCTTGGACCAGGTTCGAGACTTCACATGCGTATTTTTGCCAATCGCGGTCGCGGCTACGTCCAGGCAGATCGGAATAAACGCGATGACCAGCCGATCGGCGTCATCCCTGTCGATTCCATCTTCACCCCGATCAGCCGCGTAAACTACGCTGTGGAAAATACGCGTGTAGGCCAAGTAACCAACTATGACAAGCTCACGTTGGAAGTTTGGACTGACGGAAGTATTCGTCCTGAAGAGGCTGTAAGCCTTGGCGCTAAAATTTTGACCGAGCATCTCATGCTCTTCGTGGGTCTTACAGACGAAGCGAAGGATGCAGAGATCATGGTTGAAAAAGAAGAAGACAAAAAAGAAAAAGTACTCGAAATGACGATCGAAGAGCTGGATCTCTCTGTTCGTTCCTACAACTGCCTCAAGCGTGCTGGTATTAATACCGTACAAGAGCTGACTACGAAAACGGAAGAAGACATGATGAAAGTCCGTAACCTCGGACGCAAGTCTTTGGAAGAAGTTCAAGAGAAGCTTGAGGAACTGGGTTTGGGACTACGTACAGAAGAATAGACAGCTGAGTGCTTGAAGTGAAGGAGGGAAAACAATGGCATACCAAAAGTTGGGCCGTAATTCCAGCGCACGTAAAGCTTTGTTCCGTGACCTGGTAACCGACCTGTTCTTATACGAGCGCATTCAGACAACTGAAGCGAAAGCAAAAGAGGTTCGCTCTATTGCTGAAAAACTGATCACTAAAGCGAAAAAGGGAGATCTTCATGCCCGTCGCCAAGTGGCAGCATATGTTCGCCGCGAAACTATCGATGGTGAGCAAGATGCAATCCAAAAACTGTTTAGCGAATTGTCCGGTCGTTACGCTGAGCGTCCAGGCGGATACACACGTATCCTGAAACTGGGACCTCGTCGTGGTGACGCAGCGCCTATGGTTTACTTGGAACTGGTAGACCGCGCGTAATACAGATGTGAGATGAGGAAAGGGGACAGAGTCCAAGATTCTGGATCAACCCTTTTTTTCTCTTCATTTCGGAATTCGTGCTGTAAATGAAGCTCCGTAAGGGGCTTCTTTTGCTGTTCGGGATAGGGTTATGTATAGTATGGAACAAAGGTGTGGTAATATGCGCAACTTATGTATGACGGTAACTTATGATGGAACGGCCTACTACGGCTTTCAAGTACAGCCAGGAGGTAATACCATTCAGGACCACCTTGAGGATGCTATTCGTGCGTTGACTGGTGAGACGGTGAAAATCACGGGGTCAGGTCGAACGGATGCAGGCGTTCATGCCCGCAGACAAATCTTCAATTTTCCTACAGCGTCCCAGATTCCGGTGGAACGTTGGTGTATTGCACTCAACTCCAGATTGCCATCTGACATTGTTGTTATTGATGCAATGGAGGTACCGCTAGATTTTCATTCTCGTTATGCAGCGAAAAAGAAAACCTATCGATATACGGTCAATGCAAACCAATTCCCGGATGTCTTTAACAGAAGACTGCAGCATCATCATCATGCCAAGCTGGACATCACTGCGATGGAAGAGGGCCTGCGTCATTTCATAGGCACATATGACTTTACTTCCTTTGCTTCACGCAAGTCTCAGAAAGAGAATCATGTGCGTTCGGTATACGAAGCATGGATAGAAGTGGACCGTTCAATGTGCAGAGACCATCCTCGCGATCAGGGTGTCATTCACATTTATGTGAGTGGTAACGGCTTTTTGCAACATATGGTGCGTATCATTGTAGGGACACTGCTGGAGGTCGGAGAGGGTAAACGGAAAGCCTCTGATGTGCCGGATATGATTGCTGCATGCAACCGTTCTGCTGCGGGACCAACTGCAGTTAGTTGTGGTTTAATGCTCTGGGATCTTGAATACAAAAAAGATTAAATTTGGTGAGTAAAAAGCTCAAATAATACTTGCGAATTAGTCTCCTATCATGTAATATAAAAGTTGTGTTTTCTTAATGGCTTTCCCACAGCCCCAATTAAGATGTTCACATCGCAACAACTATCCATCAACACCTAAAGTTATCACTTAACGAACGAAGATAAATGAAAAATGATGATTTTGAACATTTAAGGAGGAACTTTTCATGCGTACTACGTACATGGCGAAGCCTAACGAAGTTGAGCGCCAATGGCACATCATTGATGCTGAAGGCAAAACCCTCGGACGTTTGGCGAGCGAAGCAGCTGCTTTGATCCGCGGCAAACATAAGCCACAATTCACTCCACATGTGGACACTGGCGATTTCGTTGTTATCATCAATGCAGAGAAAATTGTATTGACTGGTAAAAAAATGCAAGGTAAAAAATACTACCGTCACTCGATGCACCCAGGTGGTTTGAAAGTAACTACTGCAGAAGAGATGGTTAAAAACAAACCTGAACGTATGTTGGAATTGGCTGTTCGCGGTATGCTTCCTAAAACTCGCATGGGCGAGAAAATGAAGCTGAGACTTAAAGCGTACAGAGGCACTGAGCATCCACACGCAGCACAAAAACCAGAAGTTTACGAACTTCGCGGTTAATTAAAAGGAGGACAGTTTCATGGCACAAGTACAATACTATGGGACAGGTCGTCGTAAACATTCGGTAGCACGTGTTCGCCTTGTACCGGGTGAAGGACGCATTGTCATCAATAAACGTGATATTAATGAATACTTTGGTTTGGAAACACTCAAACTGATCGTAAAACAACCACTGACTTTGACAGAAACGCTCACTAACTATGACGTTTTGGTTATCGCTCACGGTGGCGGAATCTCCGGTCAAGCCGGTGCGATCCGTCACGGTATCTCCCGCGCTCTGCTCAAAGCAGATCCAGAATACCGTGCATCCCTGAAAAAAGCAGGATTCCTGACTCGTGACCCACGTATGAAAGAACGTAAAAAATACGGTCTTAAAGCGGCTCGTCGCGCTCCTCAGTTCTCCAAACGTTAATATCCCTTATGTATCAAGGATTTACAGCCTCTGGCCTTATGGTCGGGGGCTGTATTATTTAGGAGTAATATCTGTTCGTGACCATATTCTGACCATAAAGTTTATCATAACTCATTCATGAAGGTAGCGAATTTGGCTGCTGTCTGTTCTTTGACTGTTCTTGTTACATGAGTATAGATGTTCATTGTCATCTTGATATCGGTATGTCCCAGACGTTCCTGGACTTCTTTTATGCTTGCTCCAGCTTCAAACAACAAGGAAGCATGTGTGTGCCTTAAGCCGTGCACCGTAATGGGGTGGAGGTCGTGTACACGGATAATCTCTTCTAATTTGTCATTAGGGTAGGCCAGTCTTAAAGGACTGCCATCATTGCGAATGAAAAGATACTCATTATTATCAAAAGATAAATTCACAACAGACGCTCTATTTCGCTCTGTATGCAGTTTTTTGATTAGACTTAGTGTGGTGTCGTCTGTGCTTATTAAACGCCTAGAAGCGGCTGTTTTGGAGGTCAGAGACATATGCTTACCATTTTCGAAGAATAAAGTTTTGTTGAGGTTTATTGTTTTTGCTTTAAAGTCAATATCTTTTCTTCGTAATGAGAGTATTTCCCCTTTACGTGCTCCTGTGTAAATTAAAGAATGAAACAGCACATAATCTTGGAGCGGGTATTCATCTTTCAGTATATTTAGAAATTGTTTAATCTCCGTTTTATCCCAAAAATTTCGTTCCTCTAGCTGTCCTTCATCAACTATGAACTCATTTTTATCTTTCGGTATGATTACACCTTTTATCGGATTGTGTGCAATGATTTCTTTAGAGATGGCATACTCGAAGATTTGATTCACATACATTTTCATGTTCTCTACAGATTTGATCTCCTTAGCGATCTGGTTAATCACTTCCTGACAATACATACTGTTGATATCCTTCATTCTCAGATTTCCAAAGTGAGGGAGAATGCGTTTTTTAAACTTAGAAACCACAGCTTTCCGGGTACTAGGCTTGTATGTGTTGGAGATTGTTTCGAACCACTGGCGATATACTTGCTCGAAAGTGACATACTTGTCCTCCGTTATATACGTTCCGTTGGCAATTTCCTGTTCAATTTTTGCTGCGTCCAATTGTGCCTCTTTCTTTGTCTTAAATCCTCGCTTAGTAGATTGTCTCTTCTTTCCTGTTGCAGGATCAATAGTTGAATAGTATTTGTACATCCAGCGAATCCCGTCTTTTGTAGTGTATTTTTGAAAGCTGGCCATTTTATCACTCCTAGTTATTTTAATTGAATAGGTATTTTTAAAATGGAGCCTTTGGATAAAGCTCCATTTGTTTTCCTAAATCCAAAATCTAACTTCAACAACTTTCCCAAAAATATGAACATTTTTGCTGGGAACCAAGTCAGGTGAGTAAATCGGGTTAGAAGGAATCAACATGTACATGTCTCCTTGCTTCTTTATCCGGCGTAGAACAGCTTGGTTCTCATAAACTGAAACAACAGCAATATCATTCGAATCTACATTGTCTTGGTACTTTACTATTGCTAGAGAGCCGGCATTAATTCGGTCCCCGCTCATTTCATCATCCCTTATCTTCAGGGCGAAGCCATCAGCTCCTTCTAATATGTCTGACTCTACAGTTAGACTGCTGATTTTCTCCGAATTATCAGTTTTACTATGACGAATAAACATATAGATAGGGATATTGATTAAATTAAAACTACTCAGTATTGATTCATTGATGGGGCTATTGGCTTTTAAATTTGAGTCTTGGATCACATATGGCGGTTCCTCGTTATTTTCTTGATAAACAAGATCATTCATAATTGTCAGATACATTATTTTAGATTGAAGGTCATCACCCCATTCAGCAGTGAACTTGTATTTCTCAAGCTTGAGAGAAGAGAATAATTCGTTATTCAAATTGACAATTTCATCAATTGTGTTCTTATCTTTTATATGTTCGTACAAAATTGGATGGGCATTTTTTTTGAAAAAATCTAAAAATCCCGATTCGTTTAAGTTAAGTATCCAACCCAGCGAGTTTTTAACTCGCTCTTGATCTGGATCATCAGTTCGTCCTAGCAAATAATCTACATTTGTATTAAGAATATCAGCAATTTTATCAAGGTCTGTACTGGTCGGAATTACTCTACCGTTTTCAATGTGACCGAAGTTAGAACGTCCCATATTAAGTTGTTCAGCTACCTCTATCTGTGTAAATCCTAATTTTTTTCTACGTTCACGAATCCGTTCTCCAAGATTCATTCTGGATACCTCCTAAAAAAATAATTAATTATCCTTGACGGTATTTTAAATACCGTTTATAATCAAGTCATCGCTTGATACAGGTGGTGATTAAGTGTTAAAAACGACAGTTCGAAAAAGAGTAAGCTTAAAGAAAAGGCGACTGGAAAAAGGATTTACCCAAGAGCAACTTGCTCTGGCTGTAGATGTTTCTAAAGAACAAATACGGAGCTTGGAGTATGGTCGAGTAAACCCTAGTTTTAAATTGTTGAAAAAAATCTGTACAGTGCTTGATAGCAAGGCAGATGATCTTTTTTTTAGTGATTGAGTATTTTAAATACCCTAGATGAGTATATAATTATTATGTGGTATTGTCAATACCATTATTCAGCGATTTTAATTTTTTTGTCTAAAAGGGTATTTTAAATACCTCAGAGGGGTGAAGGGGGTTAAAGGGCTATGTTTGTGAAAATTAGTATTGATGAAAAAATGTTAAATGAGTTAACAAAAGAGGAAATTAGAAAAAAGTTAGATCAGCAACCTGACAGGTGCTGGTGGGACATGAAGCGTTTGGAGTTGGAAACATGCCGAAAACGCGACTGGATAATTGAGAACATACTCTTAAACCCAAACTTTAAAGAGGAAATGAAGCTAATATCCAACGGTCGTGAAGGTGGCCGCTGGATGTTCAGGGGTGAAGAAATGAGAAGATTCTTGGATAGAAACTTCCACTATTTGAACAGAGCAACGAAATGAAACGATCTAATTTCTTGGAAGGAGCTAAGCGAATGGGAGCAAAAACGATTCCATCACATAGTTCGCCTTTAAAGCGCTACATAAGCGGTTCAGGGGAGCCTGTTATTTGTCAGGCAGAATGGCAAGAAGAGGGCAGAGAACAACTCACACTTTCTGAAATGTCTCGAATATGGTTCAGGAATCCCCTTCAGCACAATATCCTTGTACGCAACATCAAGAGAGTCACCAGAGAACAAGGAAGACATTAAATGGTTGTTATCGATCAACACTGTACCGGAACGATTAAGACTGTATTAGAGCAAGGTAACGACATACTGGAACGTGTAACGCTGTATTGGATAGCTTATAGAAAATTAAAGGAGGACTTTCGGATGACATTTTCAACGAAGTTGAGTACCGCTGAACGCAGAGCATTATCTGGCAAAATCACGTTGAGGGAAGCACGATTAAACTGTGGGTTCAAGGTTGAGGAAGTTACAGCAGAAACAGGATTTAGTACGTCTGAATTGGCACAGATCGAAGAAGACGCAAGCGAAGTATCGGCTCATCTGATACTGAAGCTCATAGCGCTGTATAACACCGATTGGAACCATATCTATGCAGGTCGAGCCGAAGATGTATATCGGGCACGTAAGTATGTAACTGATTTCAGCGAAGTTTCTGAGGTATCCCGTATCAAAAGCGAATTAGCAGTACTGATTCATCTTGTGTTGGATGAAAGGAACTCACGAGAGAGAGTTTCAGAGTGGATGCAAGAGACATTTTACAATGTGCACAAGTACGAAAGCAAGTTACTTCGTCCGTTTATTTCAGGCTGTATTGATAAGGAGGAAGGAAAAGGCTATGAAAGTTGATCTGGATTCCTTATGTGCAATCAGCAACATCAAACATGATGTTATCTTGTTGGCTGCTAACATTGAAAACGGTGAGATTACATCGTTTAAAGGCGTATCTGAAAGGCTTCGAGAGATTCTGTTTTCTATCCATGAATACGAAGATATGTTAATGAAACCTAATGCTGATATGAGCCAAGCGGAGTGACAGGTCAATGTCCAATGAGTAATATACGTAAATCGTTCGTCAAAGGAGGTGAGAATTTGGCGAGACCGACAAAGGAAGGGTTAGATTATTTCCCACTGGATATTAACCTAGACCAAGACGACAAACTTGTTGTTCCAATTGCAAAGTTTGGAATGCAAGGTTTGGGGATCATCGTGAAAATCATGATAGAGATTTATCGTAACAGCTATTTTTACGCATGGGGTGAACGTGAACAGCATGTATTC
Organism: Paenibacillus cucumis (ex Kampfer et al. 2016); assembly: GCF_019748695.1. Lineage (NCBI taxonomy): Bacteria > Bacillati > Bacillota > Bacilli > Caryophanales > Paenibacillaceae > Paenibacillus > Paenibacillus cucumis (ex Kampfer et al. 2016). The sequence goes on from NZ_JACLIC010000003.1 coordinate 59,166, forward strand.
GCTAATCGAGTAAATGTTGACATTAACCTCGTAAACGAAGTCATTAATGAGTGCATAAAATGGGGTTTCTTCAATCAGAAACTATTCAACGCATTCGGAATACTAACGTCAAGAGGGTTTCAGAAGAGATATATTGAAGCCTCCAAACGCCGAAAAAACATTACGTTCGTTGATATTTATGTGCTCATTGATCTGGAGGAAGCCGTCAAGAAAATATCCAATCCGATTTTTGTAGTTAATACAGACGGAAACCAAGTTAATGTTTACATTAACCCTGATAAAAGTATCGTTCAGGAATCACAAACCCCACAAAGTAAAGTAAAAGAAAGTAAAGTAAATCAAAGTAATAAAAACATACGTGTTGATCCCCCTCACGGTGAATCACACGATGATGGCTATCATGCTGACTTTGAACGGTTCTGGGACGAGTTTCCTAAGCGTAGGAGGAGGGACAAGGCGAAAGCTTATGTTATCTGGATGAAAAAAATAAAAGCTGGCGAACGTGAGAGTTTAATCCAATGCACGCGACATTATGCACAGGATGTACAGGCTATTGGCGTAGAAGGGGAATATGCAAAGATGCCGACCTCATACCTGAATGCTGGAACGTACAAGGATTACTCTCAAGGGGCCATCCAGAGAGAGCCTTCACTAAAGTCGGAGCAAGGGAGTAAAAGAGGAACTTCCTTTGCTGACATGGCAAAACAGATGGAAGACGAATGAATTCCCAAACGTTTGCGAATATGGAGGAGAGTCAATGGATATATCACATGATAAACCAAGTAAAATAATTGAAATAATAAGTGTTTTGGGCGAGTCTATTTCTTGGACAGGCTACTCAAAAGCTATCGAGTCAGCACCTGCTATTTCTTCTGGCCCAAGCACGCGAAATACAGCAGGTCCAAGTACGAGTGAGACAACTGCATCAAATATCATATTCTCTTCTGGCCCGAGCAGTATTACAACAACAGGACCAAAGAATATAAGTGGCGCTACTCAAACTGAAGGGACATACATCGGTCAAGGGGGACACAATCATGGAATACCATCTGGAACCGTATTTATAGACGCTGACGGTATTCCAAGAACTTGGGTTCCATCGGGGAATCACAGTCATGCTATTAGTTTGGCTAACCACGAACATGACATGCAGCATCATCACGAGATACCGGGTCATATTCATCGTATGGAACACACTCATGACATGAATCACACGCATGAGATACCAGGGCATAGCCACGATATTCTGTATGGCATCTTTGAGGGACCAACACCTTCGGAGATATTGATTCGTGTAGATGGGAATGTTGTTCCTTTCAACGAACTCAATGGAACGGATGTTGATATTATCCCTTTCATGAGCATGGATGATCAAGGGAAAATACTGCGTGGAGAGCCTCATACAATCGAAGTTATACCAAACGATTTAGGACGTATAGTTGCAAGTCTTAATACCCAAATCTTTGTACAGTCCAGAGGGGGAGGTGATTTTTAAATGACACTAACTATTGTCTTTGCAGGAGAAAAATTTTCATTGGCGGCGGCGGATCATCGGCGCACAAAGATTGAAACTGGAGAATTTATGGACGATGTACAGAAGGTTGCTCGCATCAACAATCACGTCATGGCGGCTTACTCAGGAATTTATATTCCAGACCAACTCGGACAAATGAAGGGGTTAGCAGAAGGGATTATTACTGCCATCCGTAGGGAGCGAGGTAAGAGTTTGGATTGCTTGGGAGTAGAAGAGGTTACTCAAATGTACAGTAAGGCAATGCAGGATGCTCAACTATTTGGAGTAAACAAAAATGAAATGGATGTGACATTTCATTTCACTGGACGGTTATCCAGAGGTGGTTTTGCAGTAGGGAGGGTGAGCAAACATGAAGATTTTGAACCGATAGTGACTCTGCCTGGTCAGTGCGATGGACTTGCGTGGAGCTTGTCTATGGCAGAGGTCAGCCCTAGTCCGTGGATTATAGGGCGGTTGGCCTCTATGACTGAGCTGAGTCGCGAGTCTGTGACCCTATTAACAGAAGAAATGTTTCCATGGGTAGCAGATCAGGACAAATATGTTTCGCCAACATTTAGTGTAATTTCCCTTTAAAAATGAATTAGGAGTGACAATACGATGAATAAGCAAGAAATGTTAGTGAAGTATGGCAAGAAATTTGCTGCACCGCCAAAGATAGGAGGAGTGCTAGAAGGCGTTCATTACACTACTGATGGCACAGCATACGTAACAAATAGGCACGTAGCACTCATAATTCGCGACATACATCATTTGGAGGAACCGATAACTCTGCATCCTAAAACGGAAGAGCCTATCCAGGGAGCCTATCCAGATGTGAGTCAGCTCATACCGACTACTTTTTCACAAGAAATCACAATCAGTGCGGGAATAAAAAATGTTCTTGTACGTGTTGCGGCTGCTGATGGTGTTGCGACCAGTATTAATAAGAAAAATCCATTGGCTGAGATTGAAGCAAACAACGGGATAGCCAGCCTTAAGGTAAATAGCCCGAAACATGTGATCCAATTTTCTACGGTACTAGGGAGTACGGAGGAATCCTTTCAGATAGGTGTTAACACAGAACATCTATCGCTGGCGTTCTCGGTATTTGCCGATATGAAGGCAGAACAAGTTTATGTTAAGTTCGGTGGTGGCAGGGGACCGATAGTGATTACCAATGATGAGGATATAGAAGTATTACTTCTTCCTTCCCCCTTGAATGAACAAAGGGATTGTTCTGAATAAATTGATTTCATAAAATTATTTGTTTCCTGTAGGGAACAAACTGTACGGTTTCTAGTTAGGGAGTAGATATTTAGGAGGGATCGTTGGTATGAGGGTTGCTCAAAGGAAAAAATTAGATAAGAAAACAAAACGTAAGCAACAAAGTCGTGCTTATAGCAAGATCAATAAACTGAATGTATACATGAGATGCCAAAAATTTCGGGGGGAGAAATGATCATGAGGAAAGAAGTTCAGCAAACACGTGGTCAACATATGAAGCTAAGTTCACGCTCTGAAAAAAATGGACAAGAAATGACGATAGAAGGTTATTTCGCACTGTACAACACCGAAACAGAGCTGTGGCCGGGAGCTTACGAAGAGATAGCCCCAGGGGCGTTTGATGGTACGCTGAGTAACGATGTTCGGGCATTAGTCAACCACGATACTACGTTAGTTTTAGGCCGAAACAAGGCTGGCACACTGAAGCTGAAGACAGATTCCCAAGGGCTATGGGGAAAAATTAAAATCAACCCATCAGATGCAGATGCAGTGAGTCTCTATGAGCGTGTTAAACGTGGGGATGTAGATCAATGCTCTTTTGGTTTCAATATACTCGAAGAAGATACAGATCATCGAAATGATGGCAGTGTAAAGTGGACAATCCGTAAAATTGACCTTCATGAGGTTTCGGTATGCACGTTTCCTGCTTATCAGGCAACTGGAATTCAAGCAAGAAAATCTAGCTTTTATAAGCAGCCTAGAAGTCTGGAAGAACGCAAAGTGATGTTGCGAGAAAGATTAGAATTCATTCAACGTGATTCTAAAAGAAAAGAGCATGAAACAAATCGGAGGGAGAAATATCAATGAGAAAAACTATGTTTGGTATGACCAGAGAACAACGATTAGATTATCTTAACATTCGTGAGGTAAAAGATTTCTACGATCGCTTGCGAGGGAAAATGAATCAAACGAGAGGGGTCATTGGAGCGGAGCTGACCATTCCTAAAACTATACTTGATCTTTTGAGTGAGAATCTGGAGCATTTCTCGAAACTCAAGAAGTATGTCCGTCTCAGAACGGTGAAAGGCGAAGGGCGCCAGATCGTTTCTACTGACATATTGGAAGCCATATGGACGGATGCTGTACAGTTTTACGGCGAATTGAAGGTTTCTTTTTCAGGAATAGAAGTAGAGGGTTATAGAGTGAGTGGTTTCATTTCATTAAATAATTGTCTGCTTGATGGCCCAACAATTGATTTTGCTAATGAATTGGAATATTTGTTAGGTGAAGCGATTGGTTACGCATTGGATAAGGCTATTCTTTACGGAACAGGGGAGCGGATGCCGCTTGGTTTCATCACTCGGCTGGCTGATAAAGAGGACTCCCAAGAGCTTCTTATCTCCAATATTAAAAAAATAAATACTTCATCTTTGAGTAATGGTGATTTCTTCAAAGCTATTTTAAAAGGACTGGCAAATGCTAAGATCAATAAGTCACGTAACGGTTTTGTTTTGGCTATGAATGAAACGACGTGGAAGGAATTGATTCTGCCAGAATTTTTCTCAGTGAGTAGTGGAATACTCACTACAGAGACTGGAATACTGATCCCAGCATTAGGAGCGCATGTGGAGTTCATGAATTTTATTCCATATGGTGATATTGCTGGTGGGTATATGGATCAATATCTTCTTGTTGATTTTGGAAGAGGGAAGCTAGGCGTATCCGATCAAGTAAGATTTATGGAGGATGAGATTGCATTCAAAGGTTTCAAAGTATATGACGGAAATCCTATATACCCAGATTCATTTGTATTGCTGAATATCAATAACGAAGAACCAACAACGCAGATTGAGTTTGCAAAAGGCGACTAAGAACTATATAAATATGATTATTGAGGGGCAGTCACGTAATATCGTGGCTGCTTTTTTATGCACTCAAGGAAATGAATTGAGCATTGAGATAACGGTGAGGAAAATGTCTTTAGAACATGAGTTATCCATAATTAACGAATGTGGAACTGGGAATATAAGAATCGAGGAAAGCCTTGCGGGGCAAGGGATTGAGTGTATTTTGTGAGTTATCCAGAATTTAAGATAAGGGTAATTCACTTTTATACAGAAAATGAATAAAATCAGGGTTTCAGAAGCAGAGATTCTATTGATTTCAGCAGAAAGATTGCCTCAGTGATGCGGCTTAACGGCTGAAAGTTAATAACAAAATCTAACGAATATTTATGCATGGAGGGATTATGAACAGTTGGTTCTATAAATCCACCAAGTGGAAGAGGAAGCGGGCGGTCATTTTACGTAGGGATGAATACGTGTGCCAAGAGAGCAGAAGGTACGGTAAGACCGAACCGGCTACCACGGTACATCACATTTACCCAATCGAGTTTTACCCAGAGCTGGCGCTGGTTAACTGGAATTTGGTATCGCTCTCTGACAAGCAACATAACGCCATGCATGACAGGGTGACCCATGAGCTAACAGCGCTTGGTCTTGCTTGGCAAGAGCGAGTGAGAGACAAGTTCGAGGAATGGCAAGGAAAGGGAAATTAATATTTTTGAGATATCCCCCCCACCCGGAGGATTAGTTTCCGGCAGCCCAGGGACCGGGCAGGGGAGCCTTTTCCAATAGAGCAGGTCTCCAGAATTTTTTTTGAAGAGTGAAGAAATTCTCAAACGTTTGGGGATCGCAGTCTCCTTATTCATATGTTCGTAAAGTTGACAAGGAACAAAATGTTTTAGTTTTAGAAAGGAGGGAGTAAACACGTATGAAAATTAGGGGTGGTATGAATAGAAGTTGTGGTCAATCTTTCTTGCAGTGTCCCGTACCTATGAATAAGTTCTCTATATTCTTTATCATGTAGTATGATGAGGAATAACTAATGTTTTAAAAAAAAAATTCCGAATGATCAAATTCTCAACACAAGTTAAACAATACAACTGGAGGGTGATCCATGAATATTAACCAATTTCCGCAAGACGTTCAAGAATTCATCCATGAACTCTGCGCCAAGGCGGTTTTAAGAGCTATTAAAAATGGCAATTGGAACTTGAAAGAACAGAATGAGAAGATACAATCGGATAATGTAGCTCCATAGATAGTAGTTATGAAGATCGTAAGGGAATATAACAAAACTAAATATTTGAAATATTTACTAATTAGAAAGCGTGAACTAAAATAGTACTCATATGCTGGATATTCCGAAAGTTTGAATTAGAGAGGACTGTATAATTCAGGTGGCTCAAATAATATTTAGTTCAGAAGAATTAAAAAGAAGATTACTAGAGGTAGTCAGACGCTGCACGGAACATGAAATTGATTTTTTTCTTGATGAGATTGATTTGGATTCGAGAGAGTTGGATGATGAAACAATCAGTAGCGGAGATTTTTTGAATAATGTAGATTATGAAGAAGACGTTCTTATCAATGAAGATACAGTTCTAAAAATTGGATTGCCGAGAGCAACTGAGTATCATTTTGCTTCTATTGACGGGGTCTATGAAATGATTGAACTAGCTATTCACGGGAAGATAGAGGATAATTTTCGTTTTTTAAGTCCCTGTACAGTTCTATACCACGTAGCTGGTGATCATATACTTTTACAAGAAGAGAAGATAGATTTCTCTATTTCACAGACATGGGAAGGTATTGAGATCAATGTGATTCCGGTAAAGGGTCTTTCAAGTTATGGGTTTAAATTGGTTATGGACGGTACGTACGATAAGTATTTTCCTCCTGTAGAAAGCTATGATCTCTTTATAAAGATTAAAGCTAAAGAAGAATTGAAGCCAGCAGTTTTTGACGATATCATTCAGGCTTATATCTTTGAACTACAGAATTCACATGCAATTGATATTCGTATAGAAACAAGACTTACCAATGTCTCATATGATGATGTGGACACTGAAACATGTAATACAGTAGGTGATAATCTTAGACTAAGACCGTTGTTAAACGGGAAAGGAATAACGCCTTTATTGAAAATTTATAATTCTTGTAACAATATTGAAGATAATGAATTTCGTATTTTAAATTATACAAAGATTATTGAATATGTTTCTCAAACAGTTATAAACAAAGAAATGCTGGATTCAATTTTGAAAAAATTGTATAGTCCAAAAGTTCTTCAACCTGATGCTACATATATTTTAGAATTAGAACGCCTGTATGATGAACATCGAAATAATAAAAAAGATAACCAAGCTATCAGTCTTACAGTAGGAACCTGTTGTGATACTATTGAATTAATTGAAATTGCTCCTAAATACCTTAAAAAATTCAGTGAATTTAAAAAACAAAAGGACAGTAAAGATTTACGTTCCCAGTGTCTGGATGAATTAGCTGGTGCTATTTCGGATACAAGAAATATGATAGCTCATGCCAAAACAAATTATCGAATGAAGGGGAAAGAATGTCCTAAAGATCAACTTGGAGATTTCGCAACTTGTTTAAAAATGGTGGCAAGCCAAGTTATTCACTGGTTTGCAAGACAGCATGAGGACAGTAGAATTATATAAATCGCTATAAGATAAACCTGTCAATTAACTGACAGGTTTATCTTATAGGTTATACTTGAAAACTCATTAGTTGAGAGGAAGGTATCGATGGCTGAAATTAGATTGTTGTCAAACAAAACTGTCAATCTTCTTGTGTAATATCGTTTCTAAGCGACTCACACTTTGATCCGGTCAAAACTTCAGCGATTACCAACAAACACAACTCAGGCAAATCGGTAGTGAGTGGATCAATACGCACTTTTTCTCCATCAATAATTCTGTAATGACCTTCTATTTTCAACTTGGGTCTTTTTTTTAACATTATTGCTACTAACCTCCAGTGAATTTTAATTTTTCATTTAATTTGAACATCTATATATTTGTGATATTCTTATAATAAATGATGACTTGGTGGGTGTGATACTATGACAACTGTGTTAGATTCTCTTGCTGAAAAGAATGAGTTTCCTATCGTGTTTATTGGATCTGGTATCTCTAAAAGATTTTTAAATGATTTCCCTGATTGGCCTACACTCTTGGCAGAGTTTTGGGTTAAAGCTGGTATGCAGAATTTTTACGGAGAATTAAACAATGTCCTGTCACGAGTAAAATCCGAGTATCCAGAATTTAATGATAGAGAAGTTGAGCATGAGGCGTACATACAGATAGGTGCTACGTTAGAGACTATATTTAACCAACGATTCAATGACGGCGAAATACTTATTGAGGGCTTCACTCCACATGATTCTTTTAAAACCAAGTTATCGCCTTTCAAAAAGGCAGTCGCTAACAGATTCCTAAGTTATTCCCTTAGAGATGGGATGGAAGTTGAATATGAATCATTTGTGAAAATGATTCGAAAAACTCAGATAATATTAACAACTAATTATGACACTTTTGTAGAAGATTCTTATAACTCTTTAGGCACAAATCAAATAAAAAAATTTATTGGGCAAAAAGGTTTTTTCACAGAGACATTTAACTATGCAGAATTATATAAATTACATGGGTGTGCTCAGAGCCCTAGCGACATCGTTCTTGCCAAAGAAGACTATAACAAATTTGATAAAAATTCCGTCTTGATCAGTGCTAAAATTATTTCAATGATGCTAACCTCACCTATTATTTTTATGGGTTATTCTCTAACAGACGTTAATGTAAGAAAAATAATCAGTGATTTTTCTTCCTCATTGTCGGATGCGGAGGTTCAACTGCTTGAAGAAAGACTCATATTATTAGAATGGTCTGAAGGTGAACAAGGCTTAGTGGAGGAAGTTTTAAATGATCGAGATTTGGGTTGCAAACTTAAAGTAATTAAAACAGATAACTATGGCCTGGTCTTCGATAAAATAAGCTCTGTCAATCAGGGTGTAACACCTTCTGAAGTTCGAAAGTATCAACATGTCATAAAGCAACTGATTGTTGACAGAGGAAGAAAAGGAAGCTTAAATTCTTTACTCGTTTCACCGGTTCAATTGGAAGATATAGAGGAGCGGATTGGTGACGGCAAATTAGTGGTTGCTCTTGGTGACACCACTTATATATTTAGAATGCCTGATTTGGTCAGTTATTCGTACGATTATTTTTTCGAGTCAGATCAACTAAACACCGATATTGCTTTGCGCTTCATAGCAAGTCAAAATAAAAAATCGAGGCTTCCGTTTTTAAAATTTACAAAAGATTTGAATTTAGATGAAACCAATTTACATCCATTCGATAAGGAGAAAATTAAGCAAAGGATTGCAGCATTCCCTGACGCAAATGTTTGTATTAAAACCATTAATTCATCATATAAAGTTAAGGTGGATACAATTGAGGAAATAATTGAGCAGAAATTTAAACAAGACAAGGAGTACGATGTCATCGCCTATAATAGTCCTAGGTTAGACCTTGATAAATTGCAAGACTATATAAAAGAGAAGCTCTCCATATTTAGGGATGGGGGTGCACGTGGTATCCCCACGTCACTAAGAAGGCTAATCACAATTTATGATCTCATTATAAATAAATAAGAGGCCAGCGCCCGAACCCACGAATGGATTGCCACTGACCTCTTTGATACCTTTTAGTGTATGACAGAATCATACATTATTATTCATAAGAAATCAAGAAATGTTTTGACCATATTTTGACCATATTTAATTCGGAATCGATCTGAAACAATCCTAACGAAAAAATCACTTCCTTTATATATAGGGCATTTTCGGAACATATCGGAATGTGAAATTGACGAACGTAAAAAATACGGTCTTAAAGCGGCTCGTCGCGCACCTCAGTTCTCCAAACGTTAAGATTTTTCAAAGTCCTTGGCTTCGGCCAGGGACTTTTTTGTGTTTTATCTACTAATAGGCTATGCCTAATTTGAATATTCTAACGTTAACGTAATAGCAACATGATTCCCATTGAGAGAAAAACGAGGTTACAAGAGATTAGCTGTAACATTAGTTTTGTATATCCTTGAATTTTGATCTAATTCATATCTAAATTAACCTTCTTAATTCAAATGAATTCAGATTGATTAATCAATGTCCATCCGCCATTCCCCTCTATGACTTGATCCACGTTATAAACCTAACTATGATTAGCTCAAATCTTAACCGTTTATAGCAATACTCCTACTCCAGAGCAATATCATTTTTTCTCATGTCTGAGATATCAGTCTTTTTTATGAATACGATAAAGGGTCCTTACTTTTGTTATTTGACGGAGTTGCAGACTCGGGCTTTCAATATTCCCCAAATGAGGATGGTCTTCTGACAGGATATGCTCTCTGATGATGAAAAATAATTCGTCCTTCATCCCAAAAATCCAACAATAGCAACGTTTTTTTCTCTTTAGGGTCTCAAGCACTTGAAAGTTATGTTTATAAGATTTTTGTATGGTTTTACCTACATTTCATCTAGAAGCCTAATAGGCACTAAAAATTCAGCTCGTTTATAGTGTATTTTTACGATTAGAATTGATGTAATTTACCAGATGGCAGGCATTGACATCGCGAGTGAAAGATTTATACTATACATAATTCATATTAGATTAGTCGGCTTTTGTGGTTTTGAGATCATGAATGGGGGAAATTGAACAATGAACTTGTTAGAAAAGGAAGAACTGGCTCGTACAAAAGCAGAGGAACTGGAGCACGCAAGCCCGGAAGATATTATTCGCTATGCGGTTGAAACATTTCCTAATATCACATTTGCATGCAGCTTCGGTGCAGAGGATGTTGTACTTGTAGATATGTTGCAAAAAATTAGCCCATCTACTGATGTTTTTTATCTGGATACAGATTTTCATTTTCAGGAAACATATGATACGCGTGATCGGATGCAAGAAAAGTACAACCTTGAGTTTGTAAAAGTATCGCCAAAAATCACACCAGAAGAACAAGCTGCTCAGCATGGGGAAGAATTATGGAAATCCGATCCCAATGCTTGTTGTAACATTCGTAAGGTAGAACCTCTGACACGTATTCTATCGCAGTATGATGCATGGATTACGGGGATTCGCAGAGATCAGGCACCAACGCGTGCAAACTCCAAGAAGGTCGAATATGATACTAAGTTTGGACTCATGAAATTTAACCCGATTGCACATTGGACGAGTGAGGATGTGTGGGAATACATTCGTGCTAATAACGTGACATATAATCCGCTGCATGATCAAAATTACCCGAGCATCGGGTGCGAGCATTGCACACGCCAGGTAATGCCTGGGGAAGATCCTCGCGCAGGGCGCTGGTCTGGTAATGATAAAACGGAGTGCGGATTGCACAAATAAGCTGATTAATAGAGTTATGACATGATAGCGCAAATGTCTTTTTCAGTTAAACCATTTTAGAATGATAATGCAGTTTTCATCAAAATATCGGATGTTTTAATAAGGAGCTGACAAGATGACTTCGATTCTGCCTCATGGAGGTACGCTGGTGCAGCGTATCGTACAAGGAGAAGAACGTGAGCAATTATTGCAGGATAGCAAAAACCTGAACTCATTGCAGATTAACACCTGGACGATCTCAGATTTGGATTTGATTGGTGTAGGTGCGTTTTCGCCGCTTCAAGGCTTTATGAATGAGGAAGATTATCTGTCTGTCGTATCCCGAATGCGTTTGGCAGATGGCACAGTATGGAGCATACCGATTACACTGGCTGTAAATGATCAACAGGCTGATTCACTTCGTAAAGGTGAAACTGTAGCTCTTGTTGGTGAAACGGATGGAGTAACGTACGGTCTGCTCGAGGTTCAAAGCATCTATAAGGTGGATCAGGCAGAGGAAGCACGTCGTGTTTTCAAAACCGATGATCCTGAACACCCTGGTGTGAAAAAACTGCTGGAGCGTCCTGCAACATATGTAGGAGGTCCAATTCAAGTGTTGAACCGTCCGAAACCGGCCAAGTTTGAAGATTTCTATTATGACCCGGCTCAGACACGTAAGATTTTCCAGGATAAAGGATGGAGAACCGTTGTTGGTTTTCAGACACGTAATCCTGTCCACCGGGCACATGAGTATATCCAGAAAAGTGCAATGGAAATCGTTGATGCACTTTTCTTGAATCCACTTGTAGGTGAGACGAAGTCTGATGATGTTCCAGCGAATGTGCGCATGAAGAGTTACCTGGTACTGCTGGAGAACTATTATCCGGCGGATCGTGCGTTTCTGGGTGTATTCCCGGCTGCAATGCGGTATGCGGGACCTCGTGAAGCCATTTTTCATGCCATGGTACGTAAAAATTATGGGTGCACCCACTTTATCGTAGGGCGTGATCATGCTGGTGTAGGTGATTATTACGGAACCTATGAAGCACAAGAGATCTTCTCTAATTTTACGGCTGAGGAATTGGGCATTACACCACTGTTCTTTGAGCACAGTTTCTTCTGTACCAAATGCGGAAATATGGCTTCCAGCAAAACCTGCCCTCATGACAAGGAACATCATATGACTTTGTCGGGAACCAAGGTACGTGGATTGTTGCGTAATGGTGAATGTCCACCGCCAGAATTTACACGTCCTGAGGTTGCTGAGGTGTTGATTGAGGGTATGTCAGAGCAAGTCCATTCCTAAGGGTATATTTGTCCATCTTGTCCCATATAGATGATTAGAGTCATTTATAGGGACGAGGTGGTTTTTTTATGCGCAAAAACATGGGGAAACATCTGGTAGTCTGGGTCCGGTTAAAAACAGTGAAGAGGGTTATGCTGAGCCTATGTTTGTTGGCTATGTTTGTAGCGGTTGTTTCGTATGAGATGCCCTCGGCCAAAACGTCAGGATATTGGAGTTTGCCTCTGGCTGGAAAGGTGATCGCTATTGATGCAGGTCATGGCGGACCAGATGGGGGAGCCGTGAGCAGGCAGGGAGTTATTGAGAAGGATATCAATCTGTCCATTGCGCTGTATGTTAGAGACTATCTGCAACAGGCAGGAGCTCTTGTTGTGATGACTCGTGAAATCGATAAGGATTTGGCCGACGAGGGAACGAGAGGGTACTCCAGACGTAAGACAGAGGATCTCAAACAGAGAGTAAGACAGATTGAAGATAAACAAGCTGATTTATTTATCAGCATTCACATGAACAGTGTGCCATCTAATCGGTGGAGCGGTGCACAAGTCTTTTACACGCCTAATCATCCTGATAACGAAGGTCTTGCAAATCTGCTACAAGCCGAAATGATTCGGAATCTGGAAAATACAGATCGTATAGCGAAAACGGTGAGTACCGTTTATCTGCTTCAGGCTCTGAAAATCCCGTCAGCACTTGTTGAGGTCGGCTTCTTGTCTCATCCGGAAGAGGCCCGTCTGCTCGCTGAAGAAACGTACCAACGCAAAGTAGCCGCATCTATTTATAACGGTATTCTCCGATATGCTTCAGGTGAACGTCCGAAAAGTTAGTCATAAGAAGAGAGGTAGTGCTATAATTGGAACAGCATACCTAACACATGCCAATAGATAAAACCGAGGTGCTGTCTGATGTTATCAAAAGAACAGATACTTGAACTTTTACAGCCATTACAGGAACCGCAGCTAGGACAAAGCTTAGTGGAACTGGGATGGATTCGTGACATTATGGTGAAAGAACACCATGTGGCCTTAAGCATGGTGACACTGGAGAATCGGCCAGAAGATGCAACCGCTTTAACGGATGCTGCACGTAACCTGCTTTCCCAGCATGGAGTGAAGGATGTGCATATCCGCACACGGGTAGCGTCAGAGCATGACCGTCAGAGCCTTAACCTGGGACAAGTGCAGCAAGAGCAAGATCAGGATGAAGTGCTTGTAAAAGGTCATGCGGCTGGTCTCGATGGACATGAGTTGTTAAGCCCTGAGTCTGGAGTTCGTTTTATTGCCATAGCTAGTGGTAAAGGCGGCGTGGGGAAATCAACGGTCACCGTTAACCTGGCTGTAGCCCTGGCTCGTCAAGGGAAGAAAGTCGGTCTCATTGATGCTGATATTTATGGTTTCAGTGTGCCGGATATGATGGGGATTGAGGAATACCCTGTCGTTGAGGACGGTGTGATTCAACCGGTCGAACGTTTTGGCGTCAAAGTGATGTCTATGGGTTTCTTCATTCGGGAAAATAACCCCGTGATCTGGCGTGGCCCAATGCTGGGCCGGATGCTACGTCAGTTCTTCACCGATGTTCAGTGGGGCGAACTGGATTACATGTTGCTGGATCTGCCACCGGGCACCGGAGATGTTGCGCTTGATGTGCATCAGATGTTGCCACAGAGCAAAGAGATCATTGTAACGACTCCACATGCCACTGCAGCCTTTGTAGCGGCGCGTGCCGGAGCGATGGCCATTCAAACGGAACATGAGCTGTTAGGTGTGGTTGAGAACATGGCGTACTACGAATGTGGTAAATGTGGGGAGAAAGAGTATGTCTTTGGTCGTGGAGGGGGCGGACGTCTTGCCGAAAGCTTGCACACGGTACTGCTTGCCCAGATTCCATTAGGTGCTCCAGATAACCATCCTTCTGAGCCGGATTTCTCACCGTCTGTGTATAAGGGAGAAACAACAATAGGGGCTATATATGACGAGGTTGCCAAGTCGATCGAGTCCAAGTTTGAATGAGATTTTTTATGTGATTAAAATTTAATGTGCTTATAAATAAAGCCTGCGTCCTTTGGATGCAGGCTTTTCACATGATCTCTACTTTGGAAATTGAAGCTTATCAACGTTTCTCTTCTTGCAGAACCTGGATCATCGTTGCAGTTCTATGAACTTCCACCGCCACCACCAGAGTCTCCACCTCCAGAATCACCATTGCCACCATCTCCCCCGTCCTGACCACCGGACTCCTGCCCCTTTTGCCCGCCACCGCTTTCCGTTTTAGGCTGGAGTTCTTCTTGTACCACTTTTTTCAGCAAAGTAAGAACTTCCATACGAAACAAAGGATTTTGCATCACTTCCTGCATAACGGTCATCGTTTGTTTTCGGTATTCCGGGGTTTTGGTCATATCCATGAACATCTTGGATACTTCAGGAGATTTCATGATATCCCCAATCGACTTCTGATACGTCGGATCTTTGATCAGTTGCATATGCAGTTGTTTGCTTTGTCCGTTGATCGCTTTGGCGAATTCACCAGCAAACTGCGGATCGGTCATGATTTTCTCGAATTCCTTCTGGTATTCAGGAGCGGTTATGGTATCTTTGACGGCAATACGTATTTGTTCCGAAGATTGCATTGGCATTAACATTTTCATTCCCACCGTTCCCGATCCACCACCAGAGCTCCCGCCTTCTTCTGACCCACCGCCTCCACCGCCGCCAGAGGAGCTTTGACCCGTTAGAGCCTCTTCAACAGCCTTTTTGCCTTCATCACTTTTCAAAATATCTACGACCATCGTTTTCATCTCTTTATAACTGCCCTGAGGAGGCGAAGAACTCTGATCTGAACCGCAGCCGGCGAGCATGACGGATAGCCCCAATACAACGTAGCATAGCTGCCATATAGGCCGTTTCATGTGTACAATCCCTCCTTGATTAGATACTGGATGTAGTATGTGATGGGAAAGGGGGAAATATGTTGAGCAATGATGGTTTTTTGCTGTGAAGGTTGGTAAAATAAACACTCGGGGGTGGAAAACATTTGAATTTGCGTAGATGGTTTTTCCTATTTTGGACAGCCTTGCTTATTGGCGCCGCGGGAGCATTAGGTACAGGATTGATTATGATGTTGGTAAACGGAGAAAAAATGAATGGTATTGCTGATTTTATGCTGTATCTACTAATTCTGTTTGGCTCCGGAGTGATGATTAGCGTATATTCACAAATGGGTTTCTTTGCATATCTCATCTTGAATTATATGGGCAAGGGTGTATTCCCAAGACGCGGATGGCAGATTGTGCAGGTTGTGCTGACTGTGCTAGCTTTGCTGGACATCATGTTCTTGCGTTTATTTGTCGGAGGAGGACGAGAGCGTATCTCGGACATTGTGCTGGGACTGATCATTTTGGCGGCTGCAATTGTTACCGCTTACGTGAAAGTGAAACAGACACATATCTCTGCGCTAGTACCAACGCTCTTTTTCATGATCGCTGTGACTGCAGTGGAAACGATTGGTGTACTGCGTATTGACGTTAATGCAGCCACCATCTTTATTGTGATCCCTTTGCTGTTATGTAATGCATATCAGATGCTGATCCTGCACAAGCTGGTCGATAGCTCAAAAGAAGCGGCTGTGAATCCTGCTCCGAGTCGTTGAACGAATGTTGGGCATAAAAGAGTTGAAGGGTCATACACATGAATAAGGTTTTCATAACGATGAAAAATACAAAAAGAGCTAACTGTGTTAGCTCTTTTTCAACTGTTTGCGTATTATTGGCCGCTGGCTTGATCGCGTACTTCCTTACCCTCTACACTTGAATGGTTGAGGAGTTCAGATACGGTGACGAATTCATAGCCCTGATTTTTTAATTTATCGATGATGGCCGGAAGTGCTTCATGAGTTTGTTTCGATGAGTCGCTGGCATGCAACAGGACAATGTCACCAGGATGTGCTTTGCTGACGACACGATCAACGATTGTCTGTACTCCGGGGTTTTTCCAATCCAGAGAATCTGTATCCCATTGTACAACTTGATAGTTTAGACTATTCGCAACCTGAAGCACGCGTTTATCAAAATCTCCGTTTGGCAATCGTAGCAAATTGGGTTCTTTTCCCGTTAAATCGGTTAAAATGCTGTGAGCTGTCGAAATCTCCTTGCGGATCTGCTCTTCGGTCAGGCTAGTATAGTTCTCGTGCCGATGTCCATGACTACCGATCTCATAGCCTGCATCTTTGATGGCAGTCACAATCTCTGGATGGGTTTTGCTCCAGGGTGAGGAGAGAAAGAAGGTGGCCTTCTGCACTTTATTCTCCTGAAGAACTTTAAGAATCGGTTCGGTTCGTTTATCACCCCAGCTAATGTCAAAGGTAAGTGCAATGACCTTCTTGTCAGTCGGTACACTGTAGACGGCGGAAGGTGCTTCTTCCGAGAACACTGACACGTTGCCACTTTCCAAATAAATAATACCAATCGCAAAAATGGCAGCAACGAGCACAATCAGATTACGTTTGATCTTTTTGCCGTTGAATACATAGAACGAGTTCATTTCGCTAAGCGCCCCTCTCCCAATAAAGAAATGCTTGTTTACTTCTCAATGTATGCTCGTACCGTCCAGTTATTCGTTTTACATCTTTGTTTGTCCATCATTTCGGTTTACAGGAGGTTGTTATGTTAAAATTCAGTACATTTATAAGAGATATGGGTAAGATTAGAGGAGCATTAATCTGGTCATTTTTGTTGTTCGCTGTGGGTATAGGAGCAGGGTGGGTGAGTACTGGCCCCTTAGAAGAGTTACTGTTAGGGCAGATTGAAGGGCTTCGCCAAATCAGTCAGCAGTTGGAGCAAGGAGGAAATGTGCAGTGGAATTTCTTCTTGCTTATCTTTTTCAATAATGCCATTAAAAGTGTATTGGTTATCTATGCAGGTATTTTCTTCGGAATCTTGCCAATTATCTTTCTGCTAATCAACGGGATGGTGCTTGGCTTTGTTGTTCACACCACGATGAATTATGGGGCAAGCTTTTTTGATATTGTCGTGAAGGGGCTTCTTCCACATGGCATTATCGAAATCCCGGTAATTATTATTGCCTGTGCATTTGGATTGAGGTTCGGCGGTTTGGTTGTGCGGAGTCTGGCGCAATTGGGAGGCGACAAACGGGCAATGATCGGATCTCGGTGGAAAGAGTTTATGAATATGACGTTAACGGCAAGCTTTTGGGTAGTCATCTTGCTTCTCGTTGCAGCGGTTATTGAGAGCACGCTCACATATGCACTTGTGAGAGGTTAAAATTATTTGTGCAAATTTTGTGATACCCAGCATTCATAAATTCCCAGTAATTTGACCATAACAATAAAACGGGTTTCAGCAGTGCAGACAAAAAAGAGATATGTTCAACAAAAGAAGATGCTGAAAGACGAGTGTGACTATAGAGGCTATGCACAAAAAGGAGAACTCTTAATGCTGGGTATGCTATTTAACGAGAAAGAATGCAAGGAACTGGACTATGTATTACGCAAAGAGTTGGATGAAATGCTGTTCGATCTAAGTGACCATCGTCTTGACCAAGAGATTAAATATGCTATAGCGAGTCGGTATAAAACAGTATTCCGTATGTATGCAAGGTTCGCCCCGCCTAAAGAGTTATCCAAGTATGCAAGAGGCGGTAAGTTAAAAAACTCCAAGCTATAAAATAAAGCTGAACATATAATTTTAAACGTTATGATGAGAGGTGTAGCTCTCTAGATAGAGAATGCGCCTCTCATTGTATTCGCCATTTGCTAAAGGGAATGATCAACTTATTTGTCGAAATAGGGTTGACCTTTTCGAAACTATATGGTAAATTAATTTTCGTTCCATTTTTAAGGAGCCGTTTGATTGGACAAGCATTTTTATAAGACAGTAACTAAAACGGTTGAAAAAAATGCTTGCAAAGGAAACGTGGATGTGTTACATTATAAAAGTCGCCGCTGAAACGACGACAACATGAAAAACAACGCATCAAATTATGTTTGATCTTTGAAAACTGAACAACGAGTGAGTAAACATTCTGCTTGCAGAATGACGTGAAGGTTTTTGGTGCATGCCATCTGGCTGTATGGAAACTGGAACACAAATGAGATTTTTAATCTCGTCAGATTCAAAATGAGCTTATCGCTCTTTTCAATACCCCGATGAGTTCCACCGCGTTTAACCACGCTGTGAAATTCATCTTTATTGGAGAGTTTGATCCTG
>NZ_JACLIC010000030.1:0-75689 GCF_019748695.1 Paenibacillus cucumis (ex Kampfer et al. 2016)
CGAGTGTCCAATTGGATTAGGGGGCTTTAAAGTGCTGATCGTTAGAACTTTAAGGGTCAGGATTAGAACTCATTTTTGCTATTCTTATCTGATACGTTAACGTGTTCCGATCACCGCTCCGTTCAATCGCTCTCTCCATTCCGTTCCTCCCCTTGACTTGCTTGACGCACTCAGCTTCAATGCATTAAACAAAAAACACGAGAGAGTGTATGCTCTCCTCGTGTTTTCTGTGCTTTCTCTGTTTTCTGCAATTTCTGTGTTTGCTCTATTTACTCACGCTTGTTGTACTTTGCACTTCCTCAATTCCGCTAGTGCATCCAACTTATTTCGCCAGCTGCTTATCCTCCCGACGTTCAGCAATACGAGCGGTAATGAGTTTATGACTTTCGTCAATCTCCTCGGGCGTGCAGGCCGCTTTCAGTTCATACACTTTTACAGGAGATCGATCGATGATATCTAGAAATGAATCAAAATAGCTCATGTCCTGACTATGAATATACGGACACCAGTGGTCGGACAATCCTACCGTTTCATGGATGTGAACACCTACGACATGATCGATCAGCACATTCGCTTCACGCACATTGTCATACAATCCCATGCGATCCATCATCATCCCGTGGCCGATATCATACCATAATCCAAGCGGTGCACCCTTCATCTGACCAATGATCGTTCCTGCTTCCTGCAACGTAGGCATCTGATAACAGCGTGAACGGGTTTCAATTCCGAAATTCACACCATATCCACGTTGCTCTGACAGATTACATACCTCTTCTAGACTTTCCTGTATGCGTCTCAAGTAGTGCTCACTACTAGCCTGTCTCTTCTCCAGCATCTCATGCCACAACGCTTGATAAGCCGGAGAATCCTTGCCTTGCTTGTGATAGATCTTTTTCAGAGCTTCATCAATGTTATACTCAAACGGCACTTCCCCCGGGTGCACAACAACAGCCTTCGCACCATAGCGGTGAGCGTATTCCGCAGAACGAAGCAACAGTTCAATCGCCCTTTTACGCCGCGGCTCATCGTCGAATCCAAGCAGCACCGAATCCGTTCCATAATCCGGATCGGCTACATGCGGAAACGTGTTATGCACACTCGATACACCCACTTGCCCACGTTCAATCATCGGTTCAATTGTATTTAATAGCTCATCCGTCACATTATAATTCAACTCCACCTGTTTGAAACCAAGCGACAGAATCTCTTCGATCATCCCTTCGCCCGTCGTATGGCGCTTGATATTCCAGCATGTCGAGAATGAGTATTCTTTTTTGTCTGTATACATTTTTACTCTGCCCTGCCTCCTTCCGCACATTAGCCCTATCCCAGTCCTTCTAATAGCCTTCTATAGAAGTCCACTCTTAGTCTCCTGCCTAACCTTATGATACCGTCTTGCCTCATCGATCTATTCGCTGATCTCGAGTTCAAACTTCATACGGTTCTCCGTCACGCCCGGAACATAACGATAGATTATTTCAGCATAGTCGGTATACATTAATACTGCCGGCACTGGTGCTTCTGCTTTTACAGAACAGGTTAGCCCCGGAAGCGTCCAGCGTGTCGGTTGTAAATGCTGTGGATGCAGGTGAGGTCCTTTGATTTCAAAATAAACCTCGATCTCTTCCGCCGTATCCAGCTGCACTTCAATATGCAATGTTTCCGGCGTGACCTCCGCTTCAAAAGTGATGCCCCGCAGATGGCTGTTCCAGTCTCCACCTGTTTCGCGCCGAACAAGACGCAAGTAATACCGCTCTCCTGTCTCGGTCTGCCAATGAATCGTTGCCGGATGCATCTGGCCGTTGGTATTCCGACTGCCAGACATCGCTCCCATCATTCGTGTCTCACCAATCCAGGCCGAAGCGGTACATAAATTTCGATTCGCTTTTGGATCGCTCCGTTCGCAAAGCTCCATGAACTGTTTTTGCACGAGTCGGTCTCCTTGATGGGCTTTGAAATACGGTACAGCCTCTTCAGGGACATCAACACCCAACAACGCTATCATCGGATCATGCCCCGATTCGCAGTTCATGCCTGTCAAATACTCGTAGCCTTCTCCCAGCAATAGATAGAGAAAGACACCGATCGAGCTATGCTCCCGCATCTCCATATCATATGCCCGTGCAAATGGCCCGGAGAGATTCTCCAGATTGGCATTGTAATACAGCGCGATATTGTTCCATAATCCATGCTCAATCGAGTGAGCAATTTCAGTCATGCGCTCAGTTACAGCATACTTTCGGAACATGCCAAGTACGGCGAGATCCACCCCGTAATAGGTCGTGGTATTGAACTCGGCAAACGTGCCTCCGAACTGCTCAAACTCCTGTAACAGACTTTCGGCCTGTGCATCCGCATGCTGAATCCAATCCGTTCGCTGGAACCGATGTCCATAATAATGGGTAATAAAAATATGCATCAGTTCAATGTTGGTGTTCATCGGAATCACATCTGACCGTCTGCGATCAACAGAGCCCTGAACGGCACGTTCCATCGCTTCATCCATCCGCTGAATAAGCGTATCCGGCAGAAGTGCCGCAAACTCGGCTGTTGCTATAGCACACGCACATGCGATAAATTCCCGCCAGTTTGGATCATAACTGATCCAGACCGGGGGTAAAACAGCGTTCACGGACGTATAGAACAGTTCTTTCAATTGTTTGGCGTCTGCGCCTTCTTTCATCAAATCATTCTCTTGCTGCAGATTATGAATAAACTGCGCAGACACCTTCTCAAAGGTGCGTTCCAGGAAATAGGCTGTGCCTGGCGCAAATGATTTCCATGCATAATGACCCGCAGGCGGGTGCTCTTCATTTGTCTGGGTAGCAAAGGTGCCGTGATAGATTTCTTCTGGCGCATCATATTGATAATCGAGCACTTTGTGAAACACACGAACAGCCCGCTCGACATCGCCGGGCTCCTGACGAATCAGCAAGCCCAGCGCATAATGTGCACTGCCTCGTGTACCATGCTCTGATGCATCGTCTTCAAAGCTGCGAAGCAACGCGAATTCATCGTCATAAAAACGATCCATCATAATCATGGACTGGTGTACTAGATGTTGCTGTTCCTTGGACATCTTCTTAACCATCGGTTGTGTCATGCCTATGACCTCCTGGGACGTTAACCTTTTACAGCACCTACCATTACACCGCTGATGAAAAATCGTTGCAACCATGGATAGACGAGCAGGATTGGCAACGTCGAAAATATTACGCTAGCTGCTTTCAAGCTTTCCGGTAACACATGAACTGCACCAATACCTTCATTTTGCATCAGTTCGGTGATTTGGTTTTGCTGAATCATCTGATATAACTTCAATTGTAACGGATACAACTCCGGTTTGGTAATATACATTAACGCATCCTGGAATCCATTCCAGCGTCCTACAGCGTAAAACAGGCTGAGCGTTGCCATTACCGGAAGAGATAGTGGCAGTATAATGCGCATTAACGTTCCAACCTGGGTACTGCCATCAATATCAGCAGCTTCCTCCAGACTTTCCGGAATGCCGCGAAAAAAGGTGATCAGAATAATCATATAAAACGGACTGATCAGGCCAGGAAGAATTAATCCCCAAGTGCTGTCAAGCAAATGCAAATTTTTGATCAAAATATACTCCGGGATTATTCCCCCGCTAAAAAACATCGTCACAACAATGACCAGCATGAACCATTTGCGGCCTCTCAGACTGCTTTTGGCAAGGGGATATGCTGCCATAATCGTCATAAGCATACTAAGCACCGTACTCAGAACCGTCAGCCAGATCGTGTAGATCAGGGAACGAATCATGGAGCCATCACCGAACACCTTGCCATAGGCTTCCCAGGACAGCTCTTTGGGGAAAAAGGAAACCTCTCCCGAACCGATCGCCCGGTTCGAGCTAAGCGAGATCGCAATGATATGGATAAATGGTGCAAGGCACAGTACCATCGCAATGACAATCAGAATTACATTTACTGTGTTGAATATTCGATTCGCCGTGTTTTCCGACATCTCACTCACTCCTTACAGATCATAGATGGATACCGTGTTGCCGCAGAAGCATTCATTCCGTTACATAATGCTCTCATCTGTCAATTTTTTAGATGCGTAGTTTGCACCGAGGATGAAAATCAGTCCAACGACAGCCTGGAACAGTCCCACTGCGGTCGCCAGAGTTACCTGGCCGGATTGCAGACCCAGACGGTACACAAACGTACTAAGCACATCCGAATATTCGCGTACTGCCACATTTCCGATGATGAACGGCCTGTCAAAACTGATAGAAATCATGTTACCAACGTTAATGATTAGCAAGGTAACAATCGTCGTTTTGATGCCTGGCAGGGAGATATGCCAAATTCTGCGCAAACGGCTGGCTCCGTCTACCTCGGCTGCTTCATAGAGTTCACGGTTAATGCCTGTAAGGGATGCCAGATACAAAATTGTTCCCCAGCCTGCGCTCTGCCACACGCCCACGGCGAGATACGTAAAGATCCAATAGTTTTTATCCGATAGAAATGGAAGCGGATCAAGCCCCATGCTCATTAACATGTTGTTAATGAATCCAGATTGTGTGCCAAACACCTGCAATACGATACCACCTATGATGACCCAGGAAATAAAGTGTGGAATGTAAAGCAGCGTCTGTGCCATCTTTTTGAACCAGGCGACTCGTAATTCAAAGAGCAGGATAGCGAGAATTAGCGGTGCCGGAAAAGATACTAGCAAGTCTAGCAAGTTAAGCACAATCGTATTGCGCAAGGCAGTATAGAACCCCTGATTCTGAAACACTTCCTTAAACCCATCGAATCCAATCCACTCACTGCCACCGATTCCTTGGAAAAAGTTAAAATCCTTGAATGCGATCTGTACCCCATACATTGGACCGTATTTGAAAATGATGAAGTATAACATGGGCAACACAAGTAATGCGTACATTTGCCAGTTTCTGCGGAAATAAGTGCCTGTCTTCATAATGTTCCCCCCAAGTCGTGAAGGATGTCTCATGGAAGGCGATCCTTACATCGCCCCCATGAAAAGTCCTGTTCAATACGGCCAGACCTGTCTAACCTGCGCTATATGATGAATAATTACTTCATCGCTTTGTAAGCCTCCGTACGCTCATCAAGAACAGCTTGGCCTCCACTTGCCATATAATCACTCATCATACTGTTGTACACAGCTTCAAAATCAGCCGGTTTGGAGATGGTTGTTTTCACAATAAACTCAGAGAATTTGTCTTTTAAGCCGTTACCATAACGAGATTCCGCTTCAATAGGTTTGGAGAAACGCACGGGTTGAATCGTATCCGTATTGGAGATGGCTACCGATTTACGCATGTCATCCCGATATTTGGGATCTACCTGAACGACATAAGCCTCTTCGTTTTTCTTTTCATCTCCGACATATTTTCCGTTTACAATGATGGCAATATCACCAGAGTTGTAGATCCGACCAGCAATTTCAGGAGAAGCATCTTCTTTAATCTGCGGTACTCCATCCACCAGTTCATAGTTCTCGTCTTTCACGCCGTATTGCAGATCAAACAAATTGTTGCCAGAAGCCATCCAATCCAGATATTTCATAGCCGCTTCTGCATTCTGACTTGTTTTAGGAATCATGACATACATCGCATTGGGTGCATATGCCGGCTTGGCAAATTTGCCTTCCGAATTTTTGAATGCATCAATCGGTGTCATCACCGCATCTGGTTTATTCGTTTGCAGATTTTTATACGTACCTGAGATGTAAATTTCTCCGGCATCTTCACTGTAGAAACCTACTTTCCCGTTGGATACATCTTCCCATAGTTTTTTCTTGTCTTTATCCAGCCCGAAGTCTGCGCTCATTAGTCCCTCGTTATACAACGTGTTCATATATTTCAGTGCATCTTTGAAACCAGGGAGCAACGTTGGATAATCATTAGAACCTAGCTGTTGAGTCAGTGTATACCTCTGTTCTTCCGTAAGAGGTTGAATGAAAGACCAGATCAATGGCTCATATTGCGCCGAAGCGATTGACATCCCCATGGGAATGAGTGCCGAGCCCACCTTGCCCGGATCTTTCTCCTTGATTGCTTTCAGGGCTGTGTGCAGTTCTTCAGCCGTTTGAGGCGTTGGCAGTCCAAGTGCATCCAGCCAGTCCTGGCGAACATATGAAGCGTACTTTCCTAACACCAGACGTTTACCCGGAACTGCGAATTGTTGTCCATCATACTGACCGTATGCCAGCGTGTCATCACCCAAAAATGTTTTCAGATTGCTTCCCTCTTTGTTCAGCAGATCAGTCAACTCTGTCAAACCGCCTTGTGAGGCATAACGATTAAATGTACCGGAATCATAAGTGAATACAACATCGGGCACTTCAGAACCACTTGCCATGAGCACGTTAAGCTTCTGCACTTCTTCTGAGCGGGGAACCGGAACAAATTGAACATCAATGTTGTTAGGGTCACCAAATTCCTTTTGAATGAAGCGTGTCAGATAACTATCGGAGATGGTGTAACCAGCCGGTGTATTTCCCCGGTCAAAAATTTCTACTTTCAACATGGTTCTGTTCCCCGCACCCGCTTCCCCGGATGATGAAGATGATGGTTCACTACCTGACGAACACGCGGATAATAATAGAGTGAATGCTGTTACCGCTGCGAGAATCGAACTTGCCTTTCCTGCCTTGCGTCTTTGAAATAATTTCATTTGACCTTTCCCCTTTCGCACTCATTCTGTAATGATTCACATGATCGCCACTCCGTTATGGTTGCCCAACTTGTTGCACCTGTGAATGTCATTAATTATTACATTGTTTTCTGAAAATCGACAATAAACTATTTTCAAAACAGGATAAAGCTACTATAACGTCAAGTAACCTATCTTTATAAACAATTTTCCTGACAATAAACTATTTTCACACTAATTATGTTATATAAACTAACACAAATATAAGTTATTCTCACTCTTTTTCAGGTGGTAATCCCCTCTAATTCGACAATAAACGACAAACACTAATCCATTTTCCTGATCTGCGCGCAAATAAAAAAGACCGCCTTATCAGCGGTCATTTCTAAACAATCTATGATGATGCTACTCGACTAGTTTCTTGGAGCAAGATTAAAACGCACTTCTCCAAAAATCGTATCTACTGCGCTTCCTCCGAATTCATCCAGCACATACTCTTTACTCTTGTCGAGATGTTCCAGAATTAATACGTTCAGCTTCTGATCATCATGAATCCCGCCCAGCTTGAACTGTACAGGCAAGCTCAGATGCTCAGCTGTCTCAGTCATGATCTGAACAAGCTCTGACTCATGTCTGTTCCTACTGGTCATGTAGCTTCCCGCTGGAATGTCCAAAGAATATTGCAAACCGTCTACGCTAAAACCGAAGGTACTGTTATCCGTTGTAATGTTAACCTCGCTACCCAGTTCCACGGAGCCCCAAACTTGCTGTCCATACTGATGCATTTTGTCCCCCTCCTTTTGATATATGTATATATAGTTTAGAACATATTGTTTATTTTCTAACTGTGTTCTTACGTCATTTTTCGAGTAGCCTCAAAAAAACTCCCCTACGACGCAACAAAAAATGTACGTTGCTCAAGTAGAGGAGTTTTCAAAAATAATGCTTCGCTTCATTGTTCTTCTTGTTTGCCATATTGCTTGCGATAATCCCCAGGGGTCACGCCAATCACACGTTTGAAAACTCTTCCAAACGAGATCGCATTAGCATACCCCACTTGCTGGGCGATATCCTGAATAGCTGTATCCGTTGATGTTAGCATTCGGCATGCCTTTTCTACTCTCAATTTCACAAGAAAATCAACAAACTTCATACCGAACTCTTCTTTGAACAAATAACTCGCATATTTACCCGAGATTTGAAAACGTTCACTCAGATGTTTCAGCGACAGATCCGGATCATCGAAATGCTCCTCAATGTATACGCGCAGCTCGTTTATCATCGCACGGTGACTTTTCGTTTCATTAACGGCAACATAATTGCGATAGACCTCTTTGAGCCAATCCAGCAAAATCCCCCGAATGCCTTCGAGCGTATCGTCCTCCTGAATTTGCGAGCGAAGCCGCGCCAAAAGCAGCTCATCAAATTGGTGTTGCAAACGTTCAGATAACTCCCCGAACTCACGCGCTAACATCTGAATCAACGATTGCAAGAGCATACGAATATCTTTATCGTTCATTTGGTCTTCATTGAACGCAATAAACATCTGGTCAAGCTGTGCTCGCCAGCCATCCCCCGTAAGCCTGAACTCCCGAACGATATCTGCGAGCATTTGCAAATATTTATACGAATGCAGTTCCATGTGGCCTGGCAATTGTTCACTGAGTACAATCGCATTCTGACCAAGGGTGAGCCGGTGCTGCAGAGCTGTGTCTGCACTGCTATAGGATCGAGTGATTTCTTCCCAGCCATTAACCGTCTGCCCGATTCCGAACGTAAACCGAATCCGGAAATGCTCAGCAATCCACATATGCAACTGTTTAGCCAAATCCATCAGAAGTTCACGACTCAGTCTTTCTTTTTCATTGCAGGCTACCACAACGATTAAACGCCGATTGCCAAACCATTCTGCCCACGCACCAAAATTGCTCTCTTTCTGCACCAGTTCCTTGAACACATTCATCAGTGCCATTTTCAGCGTATTGGAAGGAGCGGGCAGGTCTGCCCCATTCATCTCCGCTACCAATACAGCGGCGCACTGCGGTTCAAGAAACCTTTCCTCAAGCGGTTGCAAGTGACGAAGACGCTGACGGAAAGAATCTATACGTTCACCCTCCATCAAATCCACAAGCAACTGCCTGCGATGAATCAGCAGATTCTCATGATGCTGTTTCTCGTAATCTACGGTTTGAGCAATGAGATGTTCCAGCGCCCGGTCGATCAGTGCAAGCTCGTTTTTGACAGAAGGTGCGGCATTCTCTTCATGCACACGGGGCTGTAACGCCTGAATGCGATTCATCATCAGCTGCATGGGTTTTACGTTTCTACGTGTAATATAGATCAGACCTGCGACCGCACCAGCAATGGTGAGAATACCAATTCCAATCCACACATAGGACACCAGCGATACCCATGAATATAACTGACCTGTCTGAATGCCACTCTCAAAGGTAAGTCCAAGCTTCTCAGCCTTGACCTGATTAAGGACATTCCCCTCTGCCGAGTCAATCTGATGAGCCGAATATACGAGATCCCCATAGTTATTCTTCACCTGTAGAAAAGAAAGATTCGCATCCGTCATATTGTCAATTTGCCTCTCCAAGGCATACATCCGTATGGTAATAACAAGCAGACCTTCACCACCCCAAGGCAGTGGTAGCCATTTATTCATGCTGATGACCTGTGAAGGGACATCAAATGAACGTTCTTTATAGGATCTGGGCTGATTCCAACCCAGATTCAATTTATTTTTCAACGCCTGTTCGATATACGATTTATCCTCAAATTCCTCAAAACTTACCATTCCTCTAGGTGTAATAATGCTCGAATCCGACATTCGGTAGAGGTAAATCGACTGCACCATGCCCTGTTGATCCACCATACGGTTCAGATCACTGGCTGCATCATAAATAAACTGACTGGACAATTGTCCTTTTTCGGCTTCCAAAAAACGACTGTACATTGTGTTCGTTACAATTTCATCCAGCAGTCTCATCTCGATATCGCCTAACGAACGCTCCAATGTGCTGACAATGTAATGTGTGGAGATCATATCCGCTTTTTTGGTTTCTTTTCGTGACAATTCGTTAACAACCAGGAAGGAGAGAAAGATCAGAATGGAAATCGTGAGCAGAAATAGGGGGAAATATGAATAAATCAACCTGGTGTGCCATGTCCGCTTCAGATTTACCTTCATAGGCCTCAGTTCCTTCCGTTTCTACTTTAAGTTTCTAACTCCATTTCTACTCTAACGGGTATGCCCTTCTCTGCTCTTTGGCCTGTCTGCTGACGATATACAGAATAATTGCCCCCATTGCCGCACTGATGGTACAAGCCAGATACATCATTGACGGACCGCCAGTATCCAACAAATAGCCGTTAAGCATATTTCCCACAATGCCTCCGAGTCCTGCAAACACCATGTTAAACAAGCTTTGACCTGTCGCCTGCATCTCACGTCCAGTAACAGACGCCACATATTCCACTGCCGCGATATAGAAAAATCCAAATGACAATCCGTGCAACACCTGAACACCAATCATCACTTCGGGACTTGGCCATAACCATTGAATTCCCCAGCGTAACATGTAGGCTCCCGCTGCCAGCAACATGGTTCGTTCATGTCCCCACCTGCGCAACACATAAGCGGCTACCAGCATAGAGGGTACATTGGTGATGGAAGCGATCAAAAGAGCTGTACCCGTCAAGGCAACCGAGCCACCAGCCATCTGAAATGAAATAACAAAAAAGGAGTTAAATGCTGTAAGGGTCTGATTCACCAGAAAACAACCTGTGAGAAAGAGAAGGAACGTGCGATTTCGAAGTAATCTTGCCAAACCTACGGAGAAAGTTACCGAGGACGAGGATATGCTCGTCTGCTTGGGGAGTGTGCCCGCCAGTATTGCGCTCAAGATGTTGAAAAACAGAAAGGGCAACCATAACATATGAATGGAAAACTGGGAGAGATACATCCCTGCAGCGAATCCGCCAACCCCTGTCCCCAGGCTTCCGAACAGCCGAATCATACCGTAAGAGGTATTCGCCGCTCTTGCTGCCGTTACCGCGTAGGAGTCAGCTACAGGTATCTGTGTCACTTGAAATATAGTGCACAAAGTATAAATCAAAATTAATATAATGTACACCTGAATATTATAAAAATACGCTAACGCTGCTGGAACAAGCAGACTGACCACCAATACAAGGCGTGTTTTTTTGAATTTATCTACCAAAATCCCCCAGATTGGCTGGAGAATGATGGATATTAATGTTCCGAATGCCATGATGAATCCGGTATCCTTACTCGAAAAACCCTGAGCAACCAATATCGGATTGATGTAAGGGTTAAATATGCCTCCAGCAAGTCCCATAAACAGATATAAACCCTGCAATTTAATTAATACAGCTTTTGCTTCATTGAATTCGGCTTTTGTTTTTTTTGTAGTAGCCGTCATATGTCTATCGCTCATCCGGATCTCCATCCTTTGATTTCTGTAGTCTCTGTGTATGGTTTACTCCTATGACTAGCCGCTACATACGTTCAAGGTGACGTCTAATGGAAGCTAGCGCCCCGATTGCCCCTGCTTTATTGCCAAGCTCGGCAATAACCACTTGGACCGGGAGCACAACATAACGTTTGAGTCTGGCCTGAACTTCATTCAGATAATAGGCTGGATTGGATGCAGCTACTCCGCCGCCGAGTACGATAATCGACGGGTTCAGCAGCGCCGTAATATTCGCGAGTCCTCTTGCCATATAACGCATAGGCAGTTCCAGAATTTCAAGTGCAGCTACATCGCCTGACTCCGCCGCCTTGAACACATGTCTTGCTTCAATCTGTTCCACTTCGCCTCCGGCCAGACTCCAGATCAGGGATAGTTCACTTCCCTTACCCGAATTAAAATAATGCCTTGCCCGCTCCGTAATGCCGGTCCCCGACGTCACTTGTTCAAATACACCGAAGGCATCACCATCTGCTACATATTCGGAACTCAGTCCCTCATCACCTGTGATAAAATGTCCTATCTCACCGGCCGCACCGTGCTGCCCACTGTGCAATTCTCCATTGAGCACGAGCGCAGCGCCAATGCCTGTACCTACGGTTACCATTACACTATGACGATGTCCTTTGGCTGCCCCCTGATCCACTTCTCCCATGGCCGCCATGTTCACATCGTTATCCAGAACGATCTTTCCGCTGTAGTACTTGGCGATAATCGGGCGAATATCTTCTTCGGGCCATTGAAATGCAGGAGCGTTCCGAAGCACAGCTTCATCTTGCAAAATAACACCTGGAAAACCTAGCCCCACACCCGCAAGCCGATCCCAATGACATCCAATGTCTGCACAGAATGTTTTTAATTCCGCGAATAACCACTGGAAAAATAGTTCCGGTTGCTCCGCGGATTGTGTTGGCAATCTGCGCTCATGCACTTCTCCACCGCTTTTCTGATTGGATAACAACATCAGTATTTTGGTTCCTCCGATGTCAATACCGGCGACCCATGAGCCTTTCGCTTCGAACCCTTCAAGCTGTGCTTCTGTCATTACACTTCCTCCTTGGCAGATCTGTTCTTTATTATTGGTAGTACAACGGTTCAAAACTTATTTTCTTCGATTTCTACTCTTCAGTCGTCCCTTGCTAAGCTTCATCAATGTATGTTGCAAAGCTACTTGCACAGCCCCTGTAACGACCGCTCGCTCTCCAAGATCCGAACATATCAGCTGTGGTTGCACCGGAAATTGTTCGGCAACAGCTTTCCTTAGCAGAGGTAACAATACATCACCATTCCCGCCAATGCCGCCTCCAAGCACGATTAATTCAGGGGCAAGCAACGTGCTAATCTGACGCAACGCCGAAGCGATCATCTGACTGTACTCCTTCATCATGCTTATAGCCCATCCCTCTCCGCTACGAGTCGCCGCAAAGATATCCTCAGGTTGCATGTCTGAACTTAAAAGGCCTTTTAAGTAATGTCGCTTCGCCAGTCTTATCAGCCCATCAGCCGACAACACATCTTCCAGACGGCGGCCATCCTGCATCCGCATCTCAGCTACTTCACCAGTTAGTCCCCCCAAGCCATGTAATAAATGACCCTGAACCATAATCCCTGCACCCGTTCCCGCCCCAATGGAGAAAAATATGAACAAAGGCGAATTCATCGCAGCTCCCTTTCTATATTCCCCGAGCGCAGCGAGATTCACATCATTGTCCAGCATAATATCACATGGAAAAGCACGAGCTAAGGCATCACGGGAGAAGTCCTGCTCCATGCCTGCAAGCGGGTCAACAATCCGGCTAATCTTGCCTGAGACAGGCAAGACAACACCTGGAATTCCAAACCCAATGCAGCGAAGATCACTCCACTGAAGGCGATTCTTCTGAAGCAGCTGATCCACATAGCTGTGTAACAAGCGAAGTACCGGCACCTCAGAGGCAACAGATGTCTCATACCCCCCCTCGACTTCGGCCTCTCCAGAGGACTGCACGTTTACTGAGTTGAACTGCACGTACTGACCTGGATCAATTGGCGGATAGGTATCATATGCAATGATTTGCCCATTCAGGTCAGACAGGGCAATTCGAATTCGTGTAGCCCCGATATCAATACCACAGACATAATAAGCTGTTTCATTAAATTGAATTAAAGTGGCCTTGCGCCCTTGGGCATTGTCTGCCCGACCTGTCTCCTTCACCAGATTACGCTCAATCAGGTGCTCTACCGCTGATGATACTGTCGGTTTACTAAGTCCTGTTTGACGGCTGATATCCGCTCTCGACATGGAGCCTTGTGTAATCAAGGCATCCATAATCAAGTTTTCATTCAGATTACGGATATATTGCGGTGTGCCAGCCATTTTATCACCTTCGTTTCATAGTTAGTTAAGTTTCTTAACGAATTAAATTCAATATATCATCCTCGTTGAAGTGTGTACAGCACATTTTCCGTAAATCCACAACGCAAAAAGGACCAAATGGGAATGGTTTCCCCACTTCGTCCTTATCCACGCTTGAACCTGTACAATATCATATACTATGACTTCGAAAGCTCGATAAAACCTTCCCCGAATACGTCGCGCACGTCATGAATGGTGATAAACGCAATCTCATCCTCTGCACGTACAATTTTCTTCAGCATTGGAACTTCTTGCTTGCTGATCACAATATACAAAATCTCTTTCGGATTCTTCGTATAATAACCGTGGCCGGACAGAACCGTAACCCCACGATCCATCTTCTCAATGACCTGCTTCGCGATCTGATCCTGCTTCGATGAGATAATCATAACTGCTTTTTTCGGATTCAATCCTTCAATAATAAATTCCATCGTTTTCGTTCCCACAAATAGCAATACAATCGTACACATCAAACCCTGTGGCCCAATGATAAAGTAAGAAGAGAATGCCACGATCAGATCAAAGAAAAGCAATCCGTAGCTGATATTCCAATCCAGGTATTTGTTCGCAAGCCGTGCCAGAATGACAGTGCCTGCCGTTGTTCCTCCTACTTTGACAATTAAACCGATCCCGAGACCTGCAAATACACCTGCAAAAATGGTATTAACCCACAGCTCATCTGATGCAATGCTCCAGCTTTCTGTCAGGTGCAGGAACAGCGAGTTAAAGATAACCGCAATAATCGTATATACTGTCGTGGTTCGATCCAAAAACTTATAACCTACGAGTAATAATATACCGTTGAGAATCAAGTTCATCAGTCCGGGAGACCAGTGAAAGAGATAGTACAAAATGATCGTGATCCCTGTTACGCCCCCCTCTGCAAGATCATTGGGGATGACAAACAAGTTTACCGCCAGCGCAAACAGAAACGCACCAGCCATAATAAATAAAATATCCGTGATTCTTCTTTTCATTCGGCGCTCCATCCAATCCATCCAAAAATAATATCATCTAATACATCTAAAATAACTCTCTACCTAATAATCTGTCATATACACTCCAGGATAGATTCTACCATGCTCTTCGCAAAATTTGTATACATAATACAAATTGTTGCGTCATTTGTGCAAAGGAAATGTGAAAACGCCATCTTTTCACGCTCTGTATCATGTAAAACGGAAACTGACCATGACAAATGTCATGGTCGATACTTGATATTTGTCATTACAGCAGGCTGACGTTTGTGACTTACCGTCATGCTCGCATTCTTTTACAATGATAAAAACGCTTCCCAAAAGAGCATTATCGGGAATCGGCAGGGTACAGACCGCTATGGTTTGTACGCATAAGGAGGAACATGTATGAATAGAAGCAAAGAAATGGCGCTAAAAAAAGAAGTTACACCTTTTGAAAAAAACGATCTCAAACTTAGCATTCGTCAATTAATCAATACATTAGTCCCGCTCTTTCTATTATGGGCAGCTGCATATTACAGCTTATCGATCTCGTACTGGCTTACGTTCCCTATTGCACTAGTGGCATCGGGATTCGTGCTTCGAACGTTTATTATTTTTCATGACTGCTGTCACGGCTCATTCTTCAAAAGCAAACGGGCTAACGATATTCTCGGCACCATCACGGGCGTATTAACCTTGACTCCCTACCAGCAATGGAAAGCAGAGCACTCGATCCACCATGCAACAAGCGGCAATCTGGATAAACGCGGTGTAGGTGACATCTGGGTTATGACCGTCGATGAATATAAGTCTGCAACACCTTGGATGCGTCTCTTCTATCGTGTGTATCGTAACCCGGTGATCATGTTTGGCATTGGACCGATCTATGTGTTTCTGTTTGCCTATCGTTTTAACCGCAAAGCGGCAAGACGCAAGGAAAGAATTAATACCCATTTAACAACAATTCTAATCATTGCTCTATATAGCTTTATGTGCTGGCTGATTGGATGGCAAGCTTTTGTCATGGTGCAAGCACCCGTATTTTTCTTCTCCGGTTTCTTTGGCATCTGGCTGTTCTACGTACAGCACCAGTTTGAAGAGACATATTTCGAACACGAAGACGAATGGAGTTATGTCAAAGCTGCGGTAGAAGGAAGCTCCTATTACAAGCTGCCGAAGTTGCTACAATGGATCAGCGGAAATATTGGATTCCACCATGTGCATCACTTGAGCCCACGTGTGCCGAACTACTATCTGGAAGAAGCACATAACTCAACACCGCCTTTGCAGAAGGCCACAACGATTACACTACGTTCCAGTCTGGTTGCACTCCGCTTCCGTCTGTGGGATGAAGAACACAAACAATTCATCAGTTTCAGAGAGCTGAAACAAGCATCACGCAAAAAGTATATTCCGAATCCTATTCGGGTAACTAATCAAGCGGGTCTGACAGAGAAGCCTTAGGCTCTGTCAGATTCGTTTTCTTGTATTCGGACAGCAGTCATGCTACAGTCAGGCTAAAGTCCAGTAACACCTTTTTCAAGGAGGAGAATGATATTCAGAAATGGTCGCAACTATTTTATAAAAATACAGGGTTGAATCCATATGTATGGCTTGTTTTTTTCATTCTGCCCTTCTACTACATCTCTCAATATTCGCAATTGTGGACACTGGTGACCGGCATTATCATTATTCTTGTATTTTTCGTGTGTTATCTACTGGCCTTCATTACCAAGGGCTGGCAGGTCTACATGTGGATCGGACTACTGATTGCCATATCCGTTACGATGACGATTGCATATGATTATGCCTATTTCTCATTATTTCTCGCTTTTTTTATTGGCAATATTAAAAATAAAGCTGGATTTTTCACCCTTTACTCGGTAAATCTCGGTGCAAGCTTCCTTACGGTCAATTATGGTTTTATCAATCAAAACTCAATGCTGCTCAGCCAGTTTCCATTTGTCTTTATCAGCCTGATGGCCTCTATTCTCCTACCGATTAGCACGTACAATAAAAACAAGCGAGAGCAACTAGAAGGCCAGCTTGAAAGTGCGAACAAACGGCTGGACGATCTGGTGAAAATGGAAGAGCGTCAACGGATTGCACGAGACTTACACGATACACTGGGGCAAAAGCTCTCGCTGATCGGTCTCAAAACCGATCTGGCCAAGCGCTTGCTTCGCAAAAATCCGGATCAAGCCATCATTGAACTGAATGAACTTAGACAGACAGCAAGCACAGCTTTGAAGGAAGTTCGCGAGATGGTTACAACGATGCGCGGAACGCAACTTGTGGATGAGATGTTCCGGGCGGAGCAGATTCTGAAAGCCGCTTCCATTGAATTTATTTTACAAGGCAACCCCAAGCTACAGGACACCTCTCAATTAAATGAAAATGTACTCGGAATGTGTTTAAAGGAAGCGGTGACCAATGTAGTCAAACACAGTCAGGCTACGAGGTGTATTATTGGAATTGAAGAAACCCCTTCCCACAATGTCTTAACCGTAGACGATAATGGGATAGGCATGGAGCGCACGCGCAAGCAAGATCGACGCGGAA
Source organism: Paenibacillus cucumis (ex Kampfer et al. 2016) (assembly GCF_019748695.1). NCBI lineage: Bacteria > Bacillati > Bacillota > Bacilli > Caryophanales > Paenibacillaceae > Paenibacillus > Paenibacillus cucumis (ex Kampfer et al. 2016). The sequence goes on from NZ_JACLIC010000030.1 coordinate 17,078, forward strand.
CGGGCATTCTCGGCATGAAAGAACGACTGGAATTTGTGAACGGCTGCATGGACATTCGGTCAGGTACAGGAATCGAAGGTACATCGCTGATCATCCATGTGCCCAAGCTGGTACGCAAACCGATAAAGGAGGCAGAAGAATGATCAGAATCGTCATTGCTGAAGATCAGCGCATGATGCTAGGCGCATTATCTTCGCTACTTAATCTGGAGGAAGACATGGAGGTTGTTGGACAAGCTAGCAATGGCCAGGAAGCTCTTGCGCTCGTACAACAACATGCGCCTGATATCTGTTTAATGGATATCGAAATGCCTGTTAAGAGTGGGTTAGAAGCTGCCGAGGAACTCAAAGGCATGAACTGCAAAGTCATTATTCTTACCACGTTTGCCAGAACCGGATATTTCGAACGTGCGCTTAAAGGCGGTGTTCGCGGTTATTTGCTTAAGGACAGCCCTATAGAAGAGCTCGCCGAAGCGATTCGTCAAGTGATGAATGGCAGACGCATCTTCGCTCCTGATCTGGTCGATGAAGCTTATGTAGAGGAAAATCCATTAACCGAACGTGAACACGCTGTGCTTGGCCTCATGGCTGACGGAAAAAACACGAAGGAAATTGCCGGACACTTGTTCATTACAACGGGCACTGTTCGGAATTACATCTCGATTATTCTTAACAAATTGAATGCAAGTAACCGCATTGAAGCGATCACCCGTTCCAAAGAAAAAGGGTGGTTTAAGTGAAGGAGCCGGTAATGGACGCAAACGATAAACGGTCCCCATTACCTTGCATCAGAAACGCAATAACCAAAAAGGCTCGGCTCAAGAAGGTTCCTCTTGTGCCAAGCTTTTTTTGGTTATTTGCCTTTGGTTTGACTGTTCGCGATCATCATTAAGATACGTCCATGCAATAAGCCATCATTTTACCGACACAACCATGCCAAGCGCATCCAGTGGAACTTGGTCTGTTTTCAACTGATGAATTCGTTTGCCGTCTTGCCATGAAATTGCAACACGCACGCTTTTTCCGCCACTAGCATATTGCACGTCCACAAATCCTTTGTCTTTGGGGGCAGGAAGCGTATGTGACTCCAGATACTCAACCATTTTCTTCGCAATCCCTGGGTTGTTCATCTGATCCTCAGACACAGATCGAATCTGTAATGTCCACCGGCCCTCTTGCCATGTCAGATACTGACTCCCTGCGGCACCTTCGACCATACCTTTGATACCGTGTCCCAGATCCACACTCATATCCTTCGGTATGTTTTGCACATCCGTTTCAGGGAATAAGTCCGTTTGATCGGGATTCTCATAGGTTTTCACTTCATAACTGGCTAACCAAGGCGTTTTACTGTTTGACTTCGTAAATGAGGGATCATTTAAAGTCGTTGGTTTGTCTCCTGTATAGAAGTTTACATGTGAAGCATCTATCGTATTTGTTGTAATGGCTGCGCCCAAATACTGACCCTTAGCTAATGGGAAGGTTGTCGGAAGTGACACATCCTGATTCTTCAACTCATTACGAACAGCCTTTACCACTTCGTCAACATCGGATAACTCTGAATGAGTTGTACTTTCATTCGTGCTCGAATTGGCTGTGCTGTCTTTGCCCGTTGAAGCAGAAGAATCATCGGAAGAAGCGGAGTTCCCGCTGCCAGACTGCGTTTGCTCACTACCGGTTGTTGTAGATGGTTGCCCACTTGTTGATGGCTGATTGGAGTCTGGCCCTCCGCATCCAGCCAGCGCGAGCACAACGGCTGTCGTCACCGGAATGGTCATCCATATCGATTGTTTTTTCATGATGTATACCTCCTAATGATTGCACCGGCCCAGTTTCTAGTTTTTCGTTTCAAGTAACCTGTTCTCAGCGCTTGTCATTCCAGAAATTCACCGGTTGCACATTTTTGGTTAAAATTTCGAATTGATATCCTTCCGCCTTCAATGTTTTCAATACTTGAGGCAGTACTTTCAACGTAGCCTCCTGATCATGCATAAGTACTACAGGCGTGGTACCATTTTTGTGGACGTTGTGAACTTGCTGCATGACGTTGTTGTAAACTTTCTGATGATCCTTTTTGTATTTCCAGTCGAGTGAGTCAACATTCCAATCCCACAGATGAAATCCTCCCTGCGCTAGAAGCACGTTACGATAAGCAGGTTTCAAATAAGGTTTACTGCCATAGGGCGTGCGTACAAGACTCGTTTTAACACCTGCAACCTTATTCAAGCTTTCATTGGCTTGTTGCATTTCTTTCAATCCGCTGTAAGCATTTTTATAAAATTTGCTTGGCACATGGGTTACACCATGCAATCCAAGTCCATGTCCTTCTTTGACAATACGCTTCGTTGCTTTCTGATATTGCTCCATATGAGGCCCGAGCATGAAAAAGGTAGCTTTAACTTTATATTGATCCAAAATATCGAGAAGTTGATCGGTATGTGCTGTAGGGCCATCATCAAAAGTCAGATATAAAATTTTCGTACTGGCCTTAGAGTTTGATTTATCGGCGGATGACGCTGTGGCCGATGCAGACTGTGGCAACAATAACAACGGAAACAGAAGTAAAATAGCAAGTGTAGCAACGAATGATTTACGAAGTTGTAGCATAATAATAGTCTCCCTTGTGTGTGTTTTTACCCGGGTGTGTGTATCCTCTTAACTCGTATCCCTTGGCGATTAATTTTAATAGTATCAGAGACACCTTTCACTCTTCTCGCTTCAAAGGCTACGGATGAGTTACACTTTTGTCAGATAAACTTAAAAATTAAAACGATTTTGATAGATTTGATCTCCAACCTAGCATCTGTATCCATAGATCAATGTTGACATATTATTTATTACCCTATTTTTATATTCTGATAGACTTATAATGAATTTAGGAGGATTGAACACAGCAAAAAAGCTTGCACGAATGCAAGCTTTCTTCCGTATACACCACAACCTGAGTGGAGCACTGACCATTTTATAAAATGACTTGGTACTCCTTCTAGGGATACAGTAATAGGCTATACGGTATGTAATGTTACGAATATACGCTTTGACGTTTAGCTCTGCTTACTCCGCAGGAGCCGTAAATGAACGTTTGCTGAACTCTGCATCCAGCATGTAGAAGGCGTTGCTGTCATTCTCAATGCGGCGCAGCTTCTGAATGATGTTATCAAACAAAGCTTCCTCTTCAACCTGTTCATCGATGAACCATTTCAAGAAATACATGGTTGCGTGTTCACGCTCATTCAGCGCGATATCCGCCAGCGCATAAAATTTCTTCGTGTTTTGCTGCTCGTGTGCATAACCGTGTTCAAACACATCCAGCATGGAGTTGTATTCGTTTTTCGGTTCAGGCATCGCAGCCAGTGTAGCACGATGTCCGCGGTCATTCAGAAATTTATAAATTTTCATGCCATGGAAACGTTCTTCTTCCGCTTGTACAAGGAAAAAATTAGCGAATCCATCCAGGCTTTTGCTGGAACAATACGCAGCCATCGCCATGTATACATGAGCAGAGTAAAACTCGAAGTTCATCTGCTCGTTTAAAGACGCAGTCAGTTCTTGACTCATGAAAAAACACCTCTTTCTGTGGGAATGTTTTCATTTTAACACAACACGAAAGTAGCTTGCATCCGATTTTCTACATTATTCGTCAAAGGACGAATTCACGGAACATAATAATAAAAAAGCTCTGCCGTGACGGCAGAGCTTTCTTTTATCATTTTTATAAAAATGATTATACCAAGAACGCTTTGGAGATGATTACCAACAGGATGAACAGAACGAGAATCGCGCCTACAGAAGTGAAACCACCATAGCCGTAACCTCTTGTTTCTCCACCTAAAACTTCGCTCATTGATTGTACCTCCTCTGCAACAGGTATGGGTTATCTTATGCAGAGAACAAAACTTTGACAGGGCGAATGCCCCATTGTTAAAATTCGTTTGAATTCATTTTGAATCAGTACCGTGGCGACTGTACCTGCATGATATCCATAAAAGGCACCTTCGCCGTGAATTCTTCTTCCGTATGCTCAACATGTACAAGGCGTGTACGCGAATCCATTTTTACAATAATGCCCTGCACCTGCTCCTCCTTACCCCAGACGGTCAATAACACTTCTGAGCGCTCATGAAAAGCCTCCACAAGTTGATTCCCTAATTCCTCCAGTTCGAACTCATCCCGAGTGGGTCTTTTTGCGACTTTTGCTTTGGCCAAAACAGCTACCTCCTCTACTACGACGTCCCGATTCCACGGTTGCTTGCCGAGTGCATATTCAATTAGTATACCATTCATTTACGTTTGTGTAATGTCATGACACCTTTTTTTCGGTAAGTTCCTTCGTATATATTCAACTTGTATTCACTTCCCATCATCTCTTACTCATCCTGAGCTTCAACCAGTATGGTATATTCGTTCGATCTAGTCTCTCCTGAGCGTCGTTGTGCATTCCACTCATACGTGTAGAGGGCCGTCAAGGTCCCTTGCAGAATACCCGTTTGCTCAGGAGCAAGTTGAACAAGATAAGCAAATTCTTTTACCGATCCTGCGCCGAGCTCACCAATGTGAAGATACCTTGGAGTCGAATATTCGGGGACATTTAACTGCATCGGACCACTCTCCTGCCCCACCCATTTAGCTCCCTGAGGCAGAATATTGCCCAACTGCACGCGTGCAGGCAACGAACCCGTATTACTGACACTTACGTTGAAAGTGACCGTGCCTCCCTGCTCAACAATAGGGGGAATTACCTCCACATGAACCTGAATAACAGGCAATCTGACCTCCAGAACAGCTTCATTTGAGATAAGTCTGCGTTGAACTGTACGAGAATCCGGCAAGCGGAATGTGTATAGTAATACGGCGCGATTCACATAACTGTGTTGCGTGGAAATCACTGCCCCAGCCACTTTGTTTTCCACCTGAGCCTCAAATTGAATATGTAGCTCGGAGCGGGCCGTTAATGTGCCCAGGTTTATCCCTGTATTGGGGTTCGAACCTGGACGTTTGACTCCGTTCCAGCTGAGACTACCTTCAACAAAGACTAGCGCCGCAGGCAAAACATCCTGTAGTTTGGCATCCACCGCATAATTGCTTTGGTTGGACACGGTGATATGATATTGCGCCGTATCTCCTGGTGTCGTTATTACAGGTGAGACCGTTTTGACAACAGAAATTTGAGGTTCAACAATAATCAGTGTGACCACATTGGAATATACAACTTCTTGTTTCCCCGTAGTAATGTATTTTAGGACAGCTTCACTTGATAATTGATCCGGCGCTTGCGAACCTGTCACCTGGGTTACAGTTACCTGTACTCGATACTGCACTCGAACCACACTTCCTGGCCCAATATCACCAAGATCAATTCCGGCATCCGGTGTGACTTGTGGTGCGAACATATCGTTAATCGTCACACTTGCCGGGATAAAGATGGCACCTTGGGGTAACCTCACTGTTAATACGGCATCTGTCACCGCGGCAAACCCCGGATTGCTCACCAGCACCGTATACATCAAGATATCTCCAGCAAACGTGTTGCTTCGGTCCACTTGCAAACTTACTTCGAGCCGCGATGTTTCGATACGAACTTCAACAACGTTGGACTTTTCCGTCCCGTTAACCGTTCTGCTGTCTGTTGTGACAAACTCATATTTCACTTCCGCCTGGTTCAATAGCGTGAGATTCTCAGGCACTCGCACAATAACGACTTGAAAATGATAGGTCAGCACTGCACCAGGCGCTATTTCTGCCGGAGGTAATCCCTGCGCGGGAGAGACTCCTGGCAACGGGATGCCATTCCTCAGCACGCTGTTCGGCAGAAGCGAAGTTTCCTGAGAGAGCGGGTCTACCACACGGACAATTGCTGTGCGGTTTCCCGTGTTTACAATCTCAATCTGATAAGTCAGAGATTGGCCCAAGGCTGCTGTCGTTACATTGCATTGTTTGCTTACCTTGAGCCTGGGGCCGATCCATGGTGTCACAACGGTGTTGGAATAAGCCACCTGTTCCAGTTCAGTCGTACCCGAGCTGAATCGAACCAGGGACTGATTCTTTAACCAGTGGGACAACGTACCTGGAATTTCGCTCATATCACCACAACCTCTACATTGAATGTAACTGTAGTAGAAGCTCCAGCAGCAATGGAACCTAAAGTTATACCCGTATTCGGATTACCCGTCGGTCTCGCCACACCGTTCACGACAACGCTCCCCGGCACAAATACAGTACCGACAGGTACCGGGTCGACCATGACCACGTTGTTCACCGTTTCGATGCCACTATTGGTCACAACTACCGTATACGTGATTACATCACCAACGACAGCATCAATCGCACTAGTGCTCTTGGCAACAACTACATTTGGAGCTGATACAGGAATGATAAGTACATTGGATGATACCGTTCCCGATAGGACGCGACCGTCTGGCGGACTAAACGTATAGTTTGCGACTGCTTGGTTGCGGAGTTGCTGATTTTGAGGCAACGAATCGACTGTTACGCCCAGGGTGACCGTAACATTTACAGAGCCACCAGGAGGAATATTGCCTACGACGATACCCGTTTCGGGATTAGCCCCCGGCTGCGGAACACCATCGATCAGAACGCTGTTCGGGAGAAGCACCGCACCGGTTGGAATGTTATCTGTTAATGTAAGATCGGCAACAAGGTTACCGCTGTTGTTAATTGTAAATGAATACACGATGTCGTCACCAACCGTAGCGTTGGATGTGCTTGCTGTTTTGGAAACGGCAATAATGGGCTGATAGATTGGAGTAACAATCGTATTGGAATACGCTGCTCCGGAGAACACACCTGATGTAAAACTTACGGAAGACTGGCTGCTGACTTGCGGCGGTGTCGGAAGTGAGTTAACACGGACCGCGTAGGATACCGCAACCGACTCTCCAGGAGCCAGCGTACCGAGTGCAATGCCAAGTGCCGGGTTTGCCAAAGCCCGAGGTATGCCGTTAACCAGTACACTTCCCGTAACAAAAGTGGTCGCCGGATCAATCGGGTCTGTCAGGACGATATTATTGACTGGGTCTATACCACTGTTGGTCACAACCATCTCATAAACAATGGTGTCGTCTACGACGGCATCTGTGGAAGTTGTTGTTTTCACAACAGTGACATTCGGTGCAGAGACTTGAATAATCAGAGCGTTTGAAGTAATGCTTCCCCCAAGTGTTCTGCCATCCGGTAACGTGTACGTAAAGGTTGCTGACGCCTGATTTGTAATGGACTGGCTTACGGGTAGCGTTGTGATGACGATTGAAAAAGTGACGATGGTCGTGGTGGAGACCACACCAAGTGAAATTCCAGAAGCAGGGTCAGCGCCAGGAGCCGATGCCCCATTAATTACGACACTGTTCGGCACAAACTCTGTACCGGCAGGAATCGTATCCGTCAGTGTCACAGAAGCACCATAGTTTCCGGTATTTGTGACAGCAATGCTATAAATTACCGTATCCCCCACCGTGGCAATAGCTTGATCCCCTGTTTTGACTGCAGCCAAAATAGGCTGATATACCGGGGTCGATACTGTATTGGAGAACGTAGTCGCAGAGAATGCTCCTGAGGTAAAACTTACCGTTGATTGATTGTTCAATACTGCCGGTGAAGGCAGACTCGTCACACTTACACTAAATACAACCGTTACGGTAGCTCCAGGTGCAATGGAACCCAAAGTAATGCCTGTTGAAGGATTTGCATTGGGACGAAGCACTCCATCCACAAAGACACCGCTAGGCGCGAGTACTGTACTTGCAGGCAAAGCATCGGTAAATATGACATTGCTGACATTGGCGATTCCATTGTTGGTCACTGCAATGCTGTAGGTTACGATATCACCCACAGAAGCGGCTGTGGACGTGGTAGATTTAATAACATTTACGTCAGGAGCCGACACCGGGATTGTCAGTACATTAGAGAGCACGGATCTGTTGATAGTTCTCCCATCTGGCAAGGTGAACGATAAAGCAACCGAAGCCTGATTCACAAGTTGTTGCGGGCTTGGAAGTGTGTCTATGACAACCGAAAAAGTAATCGTCGTTGTCGCCCCGGCTGCAACCGTCCCGGCTGGAATACCCGTTGTCGGACTGGCAGCTGGCAGTGGCTGACCATTGACGATAACACTGTTCGGCACAAGCACTGTGCCTGCTGGCAAATTATCGGTCAGGTTAATCTGCGCTCCATAATTCCCCTGATTATTCACACTAATCGTATAACTGACCGTATCACCTACGGTGGCATTCTGAGTACTGGCTGTTTTCTGAGCGACTAATACGGGCTGGAATACCGGAGTTAAGGCGGTATTCGAGAACGTTGTACCCGAGAATGTTCCGGAAGTGAACGTAACCGTTGACTGATTACTCAACTGATTATTCGTAGGGATTCCGTTAACAATGACGCTAAATGTAACGGTTGCCGTTCCGCCTGGCGCAAGGGTACCTAGCGGTATTCCTCCTGACGGACTTGCTGCGGGTTGTGCCACACCATTTATCGTTACAGTGCCTGGAACAAATGAAGCCCCTGACGGAATCGGGTCTGAGAACTGCACACTGTTCACAGGCGCAATACCGCTATTAGTCACCAATACGGAATAAACAATAGTGTCACCCACGGTTGCAGCTGTAGATACCGTGCTTTTAGCTACACTTACGTTAGGCGATGAAACCGGAAAGGTAAGTGTGTTGGACGTTGCTGTTCCTGTCAACGTTCGCCCGTCAGGCGGCGTAAATGTAAACGTCGATGAAGCAAAATTGCTAAGTTGTTGCGGAGATGGCAAAGAATCCACAGCAACCGCAAACGTTACAATGGCTGTTGCCCCTGCCGCTACAATGCCTACCGGAATACCAGCACCTGGCGTAACTCCCGGCTGTGGTACACCCGAGACAACAACACTATTAGGCACAAGGGTTGTCGCTGCCGGGATCGTATCCGTTACGGTAACATTGGCTTGCAGATTTCCGGTATTGCTCACCGTTATCGTATAAACAACGGTATCTCCCACGGTTGCGTTTATGGTGTTTGCCGTTTTGACTAGTGCAATTTGCGGCTGTATGACAGGGGTCTCTGTTGTATTTGACAATGATGAACCCGAGAAGGAGCCCGAAGTAAAGCTGACCGTCGACTGATTGTTAATCTGGGAAGGGATCGGCATAGTTATCCTCACCTCAAAAGTTACGGTAACTTCAGCTCCCGGGGCCAAAGTACCGATTGGGATGCCGGCGGTCGGATTGGAGAGCGGTGAAGCAACGCCGTTCACCAGGACACTTCCGGATATAAATGGGGTGTTCGTAGGCAGCGGATCGACAAAAATGACGTTGTTCACAGCGGTGGTTCCATTATTTCGAATCACAGAAGTATAACGGATCACATCTCCAGACACCGCATAATCAGCGTTATCCGTTTTAACAATGCTGACGTTCGGCAAAGACACCGGGATCGTAACCGTATTGGATGGAACAAAACCCGCAATAACTCTTCCGCTCGGCAGTGTATAGTTGTATGAGGCAACTGCCTGGTTAATTAACTGTCTGGGATTAGGCAGACTTGTGACGGTTGACAGAAAAGACAGCGTCACGGACGCTCCGGCAGCCAGTGTTCCCAGACTGATTCCTGTATTCGGACTCACGCCTGGAGCCGGGTTTCCATTAATCAAAACACTGTTTGTCACAAATATGGCTCCGGCAGGAACCGGATCGGTAAGGGTAACGACTGAAGGAATATTGCCGGTATTGGTAATTTGAACATTGTAGTTGAATGTGTCTCCCACCGTCAGACTTGACGTACTTGCTGACTTCAGCACTTGAATGACCGGTTGATAGACGGGGGTGTTCACGGTCACTGATGAAGACACACCATTAAAGCTGCCTGAAGTAAAAGCGGCACTTGCCCTGTTGCTCACGACACCTGATGAGGGAATAGCAGTAATTCTAGTCTGATACGTCACTGTGATACTAGCGGAATTACTTAAAGTCCCCAAGGCGATACCTGCGACAGGACTGGCATTACTTTGCACCACCCCGTTCACTGTAACCGTTCCCGCTATGAATTCGGAGCCGGCTGAAGGTATGTCGGAGAGCACCAGATTTTGTACAGCACCCCCACCAGCGTTTGTGATGACAACCCTGTATGTGAGAGCATCTCCAACTGTGCCATCTGTTGTGTTTACTGTTTTCGACAAGCTAATATTAGGTGCCGAAGCAGGAATACGGACGATATTGGAACTGGAGCTGCCAGATAGATTTCGGCCACTTGGAAGCTGATAGGTGTAAGTGGAGAACCCCTGATTTTCTAATACAGGTGGAGAAGGAATAGTAGTTAATGTTGCTCGGAATATTACAGTTGCGCTTCCTCCAGGCAAAATACTTCCCAGTGTAATCCCCGTCAGTGGACTTGTTCCTGGTCTGGCTGTGCCGTTAACCGTTACTGAATCCGGCACAAATGTAAGGCCAGCCGGGATCGTATCTGTCACATTGACTTGAGCCGCAATATTCCCTGTATTGCTGACAACGAGTGTATAAGCAAGCTGATCTCCCTGTGTTGCATTGGTCTGACTTGCCGATTTCACAATGTTAATCACTGGCTGATACACGGGTGTGGTTATTGAGTTGGAATTTGAAATGCCTGTAAATGCTCCTGAACTGTAAGACACAGAGGCCCGGTTAAGAAGTGATCCTCCTGTTGGTACGGACTGCACACTTACTTGAAAAGTCACCGTTGCGGAGGTCGCTGCATTTAATGTTCCCAGAGCGATTCCGCTGGCGGGGTTAGCTGACGGCACACTTGTCCCCCGAACCGTGACACTTCCAGGGACAAAGTTCAGCCCTGTTGGAAGACTATCTGACAATATTGCATTCGTGATTGGCTGTATGCCCCCGTTGGTCGTGACCACTGAATACGTGAAGGTCTCTCCGACAGCAACATCCGTAACCGTTGCTGTTTTGAGAACCGTCACATTCGGCAGAGTTACCGGGATGGTTAGTGTGTTTGATGCCGCTGAACCCGTGATGGTTCTTCCGTCTGGTGAGTTAAACGAATACGAAGCAGTCGCCTGATCAACCAATGTGGGTGGTGTTGGCAGGTTGGTTACCAGCACTTGAAACGTAATGGTTGTCACACTCCCTGCTGCCAGTGTACCCAAATTGACACCCGCAGCAGGATTGGCTCCTGCCACCACCGTTCCATTGACACGGAAACTACCAGCTACATAGGAACTGCCAGCTGGGATATTATCAGCAATCGTCACACTTGCTCCTACATTTCCTCCATTCGTCACCTGAAGCGTATAGGTTACCTGATCCCCTACCGTTGCATTCGTGGTATTTGCTGATTTTACGATAGAAAGGTTCGGTGAATATACAGGAAGCGTTGAATTATTGGAAGGAATAACCCCACTAATCACCGGACCACCAGCAACACTCTGAAAAGTAAATGCGGCATTTGCGGAATTGACGAGTTGTAAAGTGCTTGTATCGTTTGTAATCTGAGCTCGGTAAGTAACGACAACACTGCTATTGAGCGCCAAAGAGCCTAAAGGTATACCTGATGTCACATCCAGTGTTGGCCTTGAGACACCCCCTACCGTAATGCTTCCAGGTACAAATGTTAAACCGGCAGGTAGCGTATCCGACAGAACCACACTAGCTGCACTAGCCGAGCCACCATTCGTAATGGTCGCTGTATACGTGACTGTATCTCCGGCAACTGCGCCCGTTGCTGTAAATGACTTCGCCACCGTAATCCGTGGTGCGTTAATATCGACCTGAATGGCGTTACCATTCACGATGTACGCATCGCCAGATGTGGTAAGTGTCAAGACGGCTGAAGACTGATTGTTAATCAGCCTTGCTGACACATCCACATTGGTAATATCCCAGCCCTGACGTCCCCCGACAATATTCGTTCCGGGTGCTCCATTGATCTGGTTGCGAGTTCCAAAGGTACCTGTCGTATTCAGGGCACCCGTATCTCCATTAATCTGTGACGCAAAAAAATTGGCCGCTAGATTGTTGGGCCCGGACAAGGCAACTGAAGTTGCGGATGTCGCTCCAAATAACGCCTGATCTCCTGTGCGGTTCGCATCCCCCTCCTGCGCACTGAACAGCGCTCTGCCCCCCAAAGCTCCTGAGATGGGTGTTGCAAAGCCTGTAAGCGTCGTAACAACCGGTGCCGAACTCGCTTGAACCAGTACTCCTCCCGCACGTAAAGACATGTTACGAAAAGGTAGATTTCCATTTTGATAAATAACGCCCAGCGTCCAGCCTGCATGATTCGCTGTAGCATCATTGGTAATCACAATCGTTCCTACGACTCCCCCGGTGACATATGTACCTGCTCCCCCATTTTGTACAAGGGTGGTAACGTTAGCCGATCGGACATACCCCGCTGCGTTGTTGCCAAGGTCAAACTGATTATATGTGGCCGGATCAGGCGTAACACTGGTTGTGCCCGCAGGGGTAGTAAACGTAACCGGGTTATTGATTGCCGAACTGAGGTTAACCGTCCCGTTAATATAACTTCCGCCCCAGATCAACTCCGCATAAAGAACAGTACTTCCCGCAGGCAGAACCAGAATCGCTGCTGAACTGTTGCTTTGATACAGACTGGTTGTACCTGCCGGGTACGTTCCATAAGTGGAAGCCGTATTAATCGTTGTAAATCCTCCGATACTGTCTTGCGTCCCTGGCACTCCTGCCGTGTCAGAACGGCTTAGTCCAAGTGTATTGCCCGTGAACGTAATTGCACCTGTAGCGTTGACAGTTGAACGAACGACAAGAGGAATGGATTTCACCTCCCCTTCAGCGGAAAATGGGAATTCTGCAACAGAGCCTGTTATCAGTCTATGATGCAAAGTCAGGGAATTTGTATGTCCACTTCCGAAAGTTTGGATATTCATTGGATTATTATGTAAGGTTTATTATCATGTTTAAAATTTTATCCCTTGCGTTTTGCCGATTCTATCTTATAATCTACTTATACGAGAGCAATCTGTCGTATCATTTTGATGCAGTCAGCGGTGATTTATGAACAGTTCAGCAGAACATAGCAGACATATTCCAAGAGAGTATGAGATCAAGCATTCCAAATGGTTACGTAAAATGCTTCATGCTTATTGGGTCGTTGTTATTGTACATTTCTTCATTCAGATTGGTTCTTATCTTTTTTTGAAATATGATCGCACTCTCCAGGATTTCATAGTAAACGTCCTATTTTGGCCCACAACTCTAGCTATTTTTTGTATTTTACTCACCAGTTATATGGATCGAAAATTTCCTTCCTGTTCGTTCCATACGATGTCCGTAACCAGTACAGTGATCGCCTGGACCATTATTCATGTCAATTACGACATTCGGATCATGCCGGCCATATGCCTATTACCGATTTTTGCCTCTGTGTTGTTTTTTGACAGCAAACGCGTTTGGTTCATTTTTTCATTACAAGTGGCAGGATATGGTCTTCTACTACTTGACCCGGTGTATCGTGCATATCTTAGCTCCTTTGACATGGTTTCCATTCCGATATTTCTGATCCTGGCCACCTATGTGGCACAAATCATTGTGACTACCGGCATCGAAGTACTGGACGATTTGCAGACAAGCATGAACGCCAAGGAAGACCTTATCGTCAGAAATGCCATCATTGCAAAACAGTCTAAAACAGACGGGTTAACGAACCTTTATAATCAGAGCTCGTTCAAAGATTATTATGAGAAGGCATTTGAGTACGCCAATCTCGGGATGAGTCTGCATTTGGCGCTAATCGATATTGATGATTTTAAAGTGATCAATGATACGTATGGTCACCGTGTGGGCGACATCATTTTGGAAAAGGTGTCCTTGATCATTCAGGAGAGCATCACGGCTAGTGACATTGCTGCGCGGTATGGCGGTGAAGAATTCGCTTTGTTAATGTTCGAACAATCCTTCGAACAAGCTTATGATCTGGTTGAGCTTATCCGGCAAAAAATTTCATTAATGGGCCATCTGGAACTTGGGGGTGCTTCCATCACCGTAAGTATCGGCCTCAAAGGATACAACCTTGATTTGAGTAAAGATAAGTTGTTTGAAGATGTGGATGCTTGCCTGTATGCTGCCAAACGTACTGGTAAAAATAAAACTGTAACCTCACTCGTTCCAGCATGATGATTAATGAGAAAGTAAATTGAAAAAAAAGTTGTGTGGTGTACACCCTGTCAAAAGGATCACCACACAACTTTTTTTGTTTTCATACGAATCTGCCTGTTTTTTTGAACTGTGGTTCTTTCTTTATTCTGTTGCCCACTCCCAGCGATGGCGATATTGCTCCAGCCTTGGATGGACCTCGTCAGACTGACCGTCAATAATAATGAGGCGAAGTTCCTTGATCCAATCGGTAAAGGAGTCAAAGGATGCCCATTGATTAGCCATTTCTAAAGTCATATACAGAAAAAGAGGTGACGGGTATTCCACTTGAATATGTCTTAAGGCTGTATCAATCGGGGTATACTTTTTGCGCTTCCCCTCTAGTCCTTCTACCCGGATTGGTGCAGATGCGTGATCACGCCGCCATTCGTGAAGACGATCCTCTCTCTTGTAAAAGGATTGTACCGCGTCTCGGCTCATTCGTTTTACCGTGCTTTCATGTAATGGGTAAAGCACTAGCTGCTTGAAAGCTCTTGCATTCATAATCGTTGCTGCACGCTCAAGCTGTTCGTTCGTTACGTTCTCGAACGAGTCGTAGAAGATCAACGTGCCCTTGCGACTAGGCTGAACAGGCTCATAGCCAAAGGGTACGTTTGCATATTTTCCAGACAAGCGCCCCACCTCCCTTCTCAATTACCTCACTGTCCATGCATACCTGCCTTAATGCTCAAGTGACTCCCCACTTCATAGTACTATTATATGCTAACCCTCGTTTTCCAACTCGGAATAAAATGTGACTCTGTTCTTGCCGGCACGTTTGGATCTGTAAAGTGCCTCGTCTGCCATTCGAATAATCTCACTCGGATTGTTGCTATTTGTCGGATACTCCGCTCCTCCAATACTGCATCCAATATGAACTCGCTCATACTCAATAATGAATGGTTTGTTCAGAGTTTGAATAATATCTTGCGCATACTCCATCGCTTCCTGCCGCGGATCATCCGAGGCTGAACGAAGCACAATCAGGAATTCGTCACCGCCAAGCCGAACCGTTATACCATCCTCATGACTTAGGGCTGTAAGTCGCTGAGCAACTTTTTGCAGTAAAACATCCCCCGTCTGATGTCCCAGCAAATCGTTCACACTTTTGAAACCGTCCAGATCCAGATAGAGAAAAGTTAACGTATGATCCTCGCTCTCCATCTCCAGAGTTTCCTCAAGATACGTCTCTAGGGCTGTGCGGTTCTTCAATCCGGTCAGCTGATCATAGTTTGCAAGATTCTGCATCACAACCAGTTCTGAGTCTTTGTTCATGATCGAAGAAACCATGTTTCGTAGTGACCGTGACAATGCCTCAATTTCCTTCAGCCCTTTGGTCTCGGGGATGTCAATATTCTCTCCTGCACCAAGACGATCTGCAACACGGGTTAGTCGAACCAGTGGAGCCGAGATGAGTCTGGAGAGAAGCCAACCAATCGGCGCAAACAAAAGCATCACAACGATGCCCGCACCGATGTTAAACCACATCAGATCAACAACGGAGGAAAAAGCTGCCGATTTACCCTGACGGATGATAATGGTCCAACCCAGTCCCGGATAATCTTTATATCCCTGGCTATAGGCTAAACCGGTAACATATTCCTTGCCATCCGGCCACTTTTCAGTGGACCAGCTGCTTTTACTGTTCCGATGATTTTCAATCTCTTCTAGTGCAAGTGGTTTACCTACCCACTCTTTGGGGCCGAGAAGCACCGTGTGCTCTTTTTTGCTAACGATAAAGAATTCAATATCCTTCTCCTCACGTTGTAAGGGAACGAGTACGGAAGCCTCGACTTCTTTGGCCCACGCCCAACTGAGATGTGCTGCTAATACACCACGAATCTGTCCATCACTATCCTTAAGCGGGAAGCTGATATCCACAAATTGCAATGGCTCTCCCGATGGATTAGGCAATAGTTTGGCGAGCAGCACCGCATTATGTACGTCTCCAATAAATTTACCCTTGATTCCTTCCTGGTACACAGGCCGCTCCGATAAATCTTCGCCTAAAAGTATTCCGTCTGTAGCGGCTAGCACTTTTCCTTTTGGATCCATGAATCCAACCCATGAAAAAGAGGGGAAACTATTTTGCAGCTGATCCAACAGCATTTGAATATCCTTGTGATTAAATTCATCATTCATAGATGCCATGTTGCCCAAAAGATTCATTTCACCAGAACGAGAGTACATGAAACGATCCAGCTTGTCCACGGTCTGTAGAGCCGTGCTTTCCAGAGAGTGCCCAATTTCGGTTTCCACCGCATCAAATGATTTTTGGCTGAAAACATATCCAATGGTTAAGATAACAAACAGAGATAACACAGCGAAAATGACGGTGAGCACCGTTCTAAGTTTAAATGACATAATTCCTCCTGCACATACGGTGAACCGCTCTTACAATCTCAATCATCCACAGCTCTGCGCTGCAAAATGATAAGAAATAGCTCTCACTTATTTTGAATTATATCGGTATTTTAGTTTGCATTTTTAATATATGCACCCATACAAAATTTACCCGAAATCACAACCGAGTTTCTTCCATTCAAAGAATAGTCACGATTCTGTATATACAAACTTGGGTTATGAATAGAGAGAGCAAGCATATCCTTAAAGGATTGCGCCTGTATGTCACAGAGAGAATAACGAGAAAAACATTGGGGGTGTAATTATTTGAGCCTGCTTCACATTGCTGTTATTTTGCCTTTTGCAGCTGGCATCCTACTCGCATTGATGCACAGACTTTTCAGTAAAATTCATCTGGGATGGCTGGTACTCGTCGTACCGGCATCGTTATTTGTTTATTTTGCAAGCCAGATTACTGCCGTGTCCCAGCGTCACCCGGTATCCGGACAGATTCCCTGGATTCCGTCCCTGGACATCGGATTTAATCTATATTTGGACGGACTGAGTCTACTGTTAACGTTGCTGATCAGCGGGATAGGCGTGCTTGTCGTCTTTTATTCCATCTTTTATATGAGCAAAACAGAAGCGTTAAACCGTTTCTATCTCTACTTGTTAATGTTTATGGGCGCTATGCTTGGCGTCGTATTATCAGATAATATGATCGTGCTTTATGGGTTTTGGGAACTCACCAGCATTACGTCATTTCTGTTAATCGCCTTTCACTACAAGCGTAAAGCTTCCACATCCGGTGCACAAAAATCGTTCCTGATTACGGTTTTTGGCGGATTCGCCATGCTTGCCGGATTCATGTTGATGTACCTGATGACAGGTACATTCAGTATCCGTGCTACCATTACCGAGTGGGGGCATATTCAGGACAGCAATCTGTTCTTGCCGGCTCTAGTTCTTATTCTAATTGGAGCGTTCACCAAATCGGCACAATTCCCGTTTCACATCTGGCTGCCTGATGCCATGGAAGCTCCCACTCCAGTCAGTGCATATCTGCACTCCGCCACCATGGTCAAAGCCGGGCTGTATGTTGTTGCCCGCTTCACACCCATCTTCGGTGGACAGGGACTCTGGTTCTGGCTTGTAACTGGCGTCGGACTGCTCACACTGGGTTACGGATCATTTTTAGCAGTGAAGAAAAACGATCTCAAGGCCATTCTTGCGTATTCCACCATTTCACAACTTGGTCTGATTATGTCCCTCTTCGGGATCGGATCTGCTGCTCTCTATTTCGGATATGGTGAATCCTCTGCCATGTACACCGTAGCAATCACTGCTGCACTGCTCCATTTATTCAACCACGGTACCTTTAAAGCTGCTTTATTTATGGTCGCCGGCATTGTAGATCATGAGACAGGTACACGAGATATTCGCAAGCTTGGCGGGCTGGCAGCATTCATGCCCATCACATTCAGCCTGGCGCTAATCGGTTCACTAGCCATGGCAGGCATCCCGCCCTTTAACGGATTCCTCAGTAAGGAATTGTTCTTTCAAGCGATGGTACAGATTACAGATCTCCGTATTTTTGGAATGGGCTCCTGGAGTATTTTACTACCTGTCATCGCGTGGCTTGCCAGCGTTTTCACACTGATCTATGCCCTGATTTTTGTGTTCAAAACATTCCTCGGTCGTAGCCGAAGTGAGCTGCCTGCCGAGAAATTACATGAAGCGCCTATCGGCCTGCTCATCCCACCGCTCCTTCTGGGCGCGCTGGTCATCGGTTTTGGACTCTTTCCGGATATACTCTCCGGTTCATTGATCGAACCAGCAATGGCTGCCGTTCTTCCTTCCCTTCTGAATGGGAATGAACGCTTTGATGTACATTTCTCCCTATGGCATGGCTGGACTCCCGAATTGTTCATGACCATCGCTGTTATTGTGCTAGGGGTCATGCTATACAAGTTACTGCCACGATGGAGGAATATTTATGAGCATTATCCGCAGGGATTAACGATTAACAATATGTACCATGTTGTTCTTGACAATGTACAGCACTATGCACGGAAGTGGACAGAAGCCTACATGAACGGCTCCGTCCGCAATTATCTGGTTTATATTTTCTCATTTACCGTTGCGCTGCTCGTTTACGCCTTCTTCCGTTCTGGTGAAAATATTACCTGGAATGTGCAGGATAATGCACCCTACTCATTCTACGAAGTCGTGTTACTGGTTACGCTGATTGCAGCTGCCATTTCCATTCCTTTTGCCAAAAATCGATTATCTGCTGTCATTATGACCGGCGCTGTCGGCTACCTGGTTACACTGCTGTTTGTCCTGTTTCGGGCACCCGACCTTGCGCTGACGCAGATGATTGTGGAGACGGTCTCCGTCGCATTGTTCCTGCTCTGCTTCTACCATCTACCCGAGTTACAACGCGGCAAGTCCAGCTCCCGCTATCTCACAGTGAATGCAATTGTTGCTGTTTCCGTTGGCGTTGTGATGACATTCGTAGCACTCGCTGCAAGCGGCACAGTATCTTTGGACAGCATCTCGGCTTTCTTTCTTCAGGAAGCCTACAGTTCCGCGGGTGGTAAAAATGTCGTAAACGTATTGCTAGTGGATTTCCGAGGTTATGATACGTTACTTGAGATTATGGTTCTTGGGGTAGCCTCATTGTCGATCTATTCCATGATCAACCTGAATCTCGAAGCGAAGGATCTCGGAGCCAGATTGAAATTTCGTAAAAATGAGGAGAAGAAGGACGAAGAACCCGAACTCGACGATGAAGCGGACAACACCAAAAAATACGGAAACCGCGAACGCAGTACATTGTCCTGGGACACGGTTCCTTTGCAAAGTAATGATGTTTTGTTGCAAACCACCACGAAAGTGGTTGTGTTTATCATTTTAACCTTCTCCATGCATCTGTTCTTTGCTGGTCATCATAATCCTGGCGGTGGTTTCATCGGTGGACTCGTCACAGCAGCAGCCCTGGTACTTATCGCTCTGGCTTTCAGCACGGATACGATACGCAAAGCGCTGCCCATCGATTTTCGGAGTTTGACAGCCATAGGCTTAGGCATAGCTTTGCTTACTGGTGCAGGTTCATTCCTCTTCGGTGTTCCATTTCTCAGCCAGACGTTCGGATATTTCGAACTGCCTCTGCTGGGCGAAACAGAGCTTGCTACAGCCATGCTGTTTGATCTAGGCGTGTACCTCGCTGTGCTCGGCGTCACCATGACTATCATTTTACAGATCGGGGAGGATCGTTGATATGGAAATTTTGATGTGTGTGGCCGTAGGCATTTTGTTTGCGGTTGCCGTCTTTCTAATCTTGTCACGGAGCCTGCTCCGTATCGTACTAGGCATGTCCATTCTCACACATGGAGTGCACCTGTTGTTAATTACGATGTCACGTCTCAAGACGGGCGCTCCTCCACTACTGGGAGAGATGGCGGAGAAATACGTCGACCCGCTCCCTCAAGCGTTGATATTAACGTCAATTGTCATCAATTTTGGTCTGACAGCCTTCTTTTTTGTCCTTTCCTACCGTTCTTATCTAAAGCTGAGAACGGATGATATGGAAGAAGTAAGGGGGCGTCCATATGAATAATCTTGTGGTTCTGCCTATCCTGCTTCCACTGGTCACGGGCGTGATCACTCTGTTGTTCTTCCGTAAAATCAATATACAACGTTTCTTTAGCGTGATTGGTCTGTTAGCCACTGCAACGGTCTCAACCATACTCATCACACGTGTTGCCCAATCTGGCGTATTGACACTCAATATGGGTGGCTGGAAAGCACCTTATGGAATCGTACTTGTTGCCGATATGGTCGCAGCGTTGCTGGTTGTTGCTGCTTCCATCATTGCGCTGGCTTGCCTGCTCTATGCTTTTCGAAGCATCAACAAGGAGCGGGAGCAACATCACTTCTATCCGTTCTTTCATTTTTTGATTGCGGGCGTGAATGCATCGTTTCTAACCGGGGATCTGTTCAATTTGTTTGTCAGCTTTGAATTGATGCTGATCTCTTCTTACGCTCTCATTGTACTCGGAGGCACGGAAAGACAGCTGCGTGAAACGATTAAATATGTACTGATCAATATCGTGTCTTCTGCCTTATTTGTCGCTTCGATCGGCTTTCTGTATTCCATAACCGGTACGCTGAATATGGCTGATTTGTCGGTACGCATTGCTGAAGTGGGACAGAGCGGAGTAGTCACACTGATTGCAGTTCTTTTCTTGATCGTATTCAGCATTAAGGCGGGCTTGTTCCTGTTCTTCTGGTTGTCCGGCTCTTATGCAGCTCCGCCCGCCGTCGTTACCGCGTTATTCGCCGGTTTGCTCACCAAGGTTGGCCTGTATGCCATTATGCGGACATTTACGTTGATCTTCTATCATGATCCAGACTTCTTTAATGCTCTGATCGGCTGGATGGCTGGTGCCACAATGATTTTGGGTGTGATTGGAGCGATCTCCTACCGTGATGTGAACAAAATTTTGATCTATAATGTCGTCGCTGGCGTAGGTTTCGTCGCGTTTGGTATGGCTGCTGCCAGCCGTAGTGCTCTGGAAGGATTACTGTTCTATATGCTGCATGACATGTTGATCAAAACACTGCTTTTCCTGCTCGGCGGTGCTCTCATTGCTGTTGCGGGAACTTCCAGGCTTGATAACATGGGTGGACTAATCCAACGTTATCCCGTGCTGGGATGGATGTTTTTCATCAGTGCGCTTGCGCTTGCGGGTCTGCCTCCGTTCAGTGGATTCCCGGGAAAATTGATGCTGTTTGAGGGCGGCTTCGAAGCCGGATTATACGGTTTAACTGGTGTTGCTGTTCTCTCTAGTCTACTCATGCTGTATTCGGTACTCCGCATTTTCATTCAGGCGTTCTGGGGTGAGCCTCCTGCAGGCATGGCAAGACGTCCCTATGCAGTGAACGGACTGCTGATTCCTGCCGGAATTCTGTTTGCTTTTATCATCGTCATGGGTCTGGGGGCTGAAGGTATGTTTCAGCTCACGTCTCGCGCAGGTGATATTCTGCTACATCCCAACATTTATATTGATGCCGTATTGAAGGAGTAGATGTCTATGGCCTTTCAAATTGTACTCAATCTCATCATTGCCTTTGTCTGGATGTTTTTGAATAATGCCTGGAATGGCGTTGGTTTTCTCATTGGATATATGCTTGGATTGCTCCTCATCGGAGGCATGCGACGTTTCTTCCCGCAACGCTTCTACATCGTTCGAGTCTGGGCTATCTTCAAATTGATCGGATTGCTGTTCAAAGAACTCGTTCGAGCAAGCATTGAGGTCATTCGAGAGATTATCAAACCACGACTAGACATTCGACCAGGCATTTTCACCTATCGCACACAGTTATCTTCGGATTGGGAAGTGACACTGCTGTGTCTGCTGATCTCATTGACGCCAGGTTCACTGCCGCTTGAAATCTCGGGGAATCAGCGTAAGCTTTTCATCCATGCACTGGATATCAAAGATGAAGAGAAACTGCGAAACGATATTCAGAATACGTTTGAAAAAGCAATCATGGAGGTGACACGTTAATGTTATCCTCACTACTGTTTATCTCACTGCTCATTCTATCTCTAGCGATTCTGGCCTGTTTGTATCGTGTTCTTCGCGGCCCGTCCATGGCTGACCGAATTACGGCTCTTGATACGATCGGTATCAATGTCATTGCCATCGTAGCTGTACTCTCCATGATGCTGAAGACACAGGCTTATCTGGACATCATTTTGCTGATCGGCATTCTGGCTTTTCTAAGCACAGTCGCATTTGCACGTTATATTGAACGAGGGGCGGTGTTTAAAAATGAAGGAGATCGTTAGTGGCACCGCTGAAACGGGAATTGGGTTACTGGTGTTGCTTGGGGCCCTCCTTAGTGCACTCAGTGCCTTCGGACTTCTTCGTCTGCCTGATGTATATTTGAGAGCCCACGCTGCCACCAAAAGCATGACACTAGGCGTGTTTTGTGTACTCAGCGGTGCATTTTTCTTCTTTTGGTATTTTGACAACTATATCAGTGCTCGCCTACTGCTCGGCATATTGTTTGTTTTCATCACTGCGCCTGTTGCGGGGCACCTGAACGGCCGTGCGGCCTACCGCACCGATGTACCTCTCTGGGAGCAAAGTGTGCAAGACGAACTTGAACCGTTGTTAAAAGGAAAAAAGATGAATCACGAAGCAAAGGATATGATGGAGTAGCTTATATAGAGGCTAAATTAAGAGGTTTACACTGGACACTCCGATGACAGAATAACCTTCCGATCGCTGTTATCTCCGGATTTTTTTTATTCCCTTTTCCAAAGGGGAAAATCCGGTGATAAAGGCGAGCGCTTCGCTTCTTCAGGTTTTTTCTGTCCTCTCCGTTAAAGTGTAAAAAATAATTCAACTTATATAGTGGCGAAATATAATACAAACAAATCCCCGAAGGATGCATCGCTCTTAAGCGGCTTTCCTTCGGGGATTTCTTATACAATCTAATATGGTGTGCATACTTCGATACAGAGTGAGTGTATTTATAAAGTCACTATTTTATCAGAAACTGTTTAAGCCTTGGCGTTTCAGATCTGCAGCCACGATTCGAGCAAGCTGTGATGCCCCTTGCCGATTCGGATGCAAGCTATCGCCATTCATGTATAGAGCAAGCGTAGCTGCCGGCCCAATGGAAGTGAAGTATGCCGAGCTGAGCTTGTTCAGATCCACGAGTGTTACTCCCTCTTCCTGTGCCAGTGCACGCGTAGACGCGTTATACCAACGGTTCTCGGCTTGATGCACATTGGCTGAATTAAAGTCTGTTGCCCGCCCTTGAGGTGTCGAGAGAATAACGGTTGCGCCTTTATTTTTCGCCTGACGAACCATATCACGCATAATTTCTTTGAACTGGGCCTCAGTTGTATTGTTCTTGGCGTTTGTATCATTAATTCCGAGCTGTAGAATAAAATAGTCACCCGGTTTGATATACTTCAGAATCGCTTCCATCTGACCATCATCACGGAACCCTCTGGCAATCTGCCCGCTTGTGGCCATGTTACGAACCTGGAAAGTTGTATTGTTTACATAGTTAGGAAGCAACTGCCCCCAGCCCCCCTGTACGCTGCTACCAAGCGGATAATAGTTGCACACCGTTGAATCTCCACCAATATAGATCGTGCGATTCGTCACAGGCTGGTTGGACAGTTTCCGAATTTCAAGGGCACTTAACGTAAAAGCAGTACCCGCCTTCCCTTCCGTTACCAGCAGATTCAACTGTCCGTCTGTCACTGGAATCTGGAATTGATCGGTTGCACCATTGCCCGTCATATTCATGATCTGATAGACCCCTTCGGCTGCCACACTAGCTCTGGCGGTGTTACCCAAAGTCACTTTGACCTCATACAGACCATTCGGCAGGTCAACATTGAACGTATTATCACTTTTCGTACCAAATTTCAGAAATTGAACGGCATCACTTGCAACACCACTACCGGATGCGGAAACATTTTTCATATTAGCCGGAGTGTTGAAACCATAACCCCTTGCAGCTGTATAGGCCGTTGAGGCAGACACTCCAGTATATCCGTTCGCCACTGCTCCTGCGCCAAAATCGAATTTGTAATGATCCGATGCCGCCTCGGCTACATCTACTCTGTCACTTCCAAACCCAACCGCGATCATACTCGCAGCAAGTACAGTACATAACATCATTCGTAAAGAAGTTGACCATTTCATCATACAGTGCTCCTCTCGAATTCAAATGATAAGGTTTTGTACCCATCACATTCCAGATCATGATGAAAAATTACGGTTACCACTACGGTTACAATACCTGTTCAAGCCAATCATAAGCTTTTGCACCACTAATCTCATGTCCACCGTCGAAATAATCGGCATCCAGTGCTTGTCCTGCACCAGCATGCTCATAAATCATTTTCAACCGTTCGTGAGCCTCTCGTGCCGAATGTAGCGGAAATACAAGATCTTCACTTCCGATCTCCAGAAATAGAGGCCGCGGAGCAATCAGACCGATGATATCCGGCAGCTCTGCTTCCTGTAGAATCCCCGGAATGTAGTTGTCGAGGCAATGATTGCGATCCAGAATGCTGCCATGAAACGTACTTGCGTAACCACTGACCACGACCACTTTGCATCGTTCGTCCAATGCTGCTGTAAAGGCTGTAACCAGCCCCCCACCGGAGATGCCCATGCTTCCGATCCGCTCTGAATCAACTTCAGGTCGAGTGGATAAATAATCCAACACACGCGTTGTTTCATAGACCCGATGTCCTGCGAGCGTTTTACCCACCATAAGCAGATGTGCGGCGATCTTCGTACAGGAACTTGCGCCTGGCGGCGCCTCTCGATCCTCATCCAGTCTTCTGTCTCCAAACCCAAGCAGTTCTGGAGCAGCCACAACGTACCCACGCTTCACGAGCGCAACGGCAAAATCTTTGTGTAATCCAGGCTCCCCTGCCCGTGGCGAACCATCCGGCTCCATTCCGCAAATCTCCCGGCTCCCATAGCCGTGTCCATGACAAGCAACAATAGCAGGCCTCTTCATATCGGTAGCGCTTACATTATTGGGGATTAAAAGATAAATGGGCATCCGTAATCCCTCATACGTTGTGATCTCAATCCGCTCCCGGATGTAGCCATCACAAAAAGTTCGTTCAATCACTACGGGCTTTAAATCGGCAACCACCTCCGGTAATCCACCAAGTCGCTCCTGCACTCTCTCTCGCAATGAACTACGCCATGCTGTAAAATCCAAATCCTCGTGATAAACGGAGCGCCCTTGAAGATTGGTTTGTTCGTACAGGTATTTATCAATATCCTGCATTTGCTTATGTCCCTCCTGTTTGTAGGTGCTGTTCAATGGATAACTTGTTATTTCTTTGTTTTTTCCATTATAGAACTAAAAGTAAAAATAAGGAATCTCTTATGAACAAAAAATGAATTCCCACTCTTGATCAGATGAGAATTCATTTTAAAATTCAGACAGTATCAGTCCATTATACAACTTTTTCAACCTTAAATAATTTCATTAGAAATTGGGATAGAATCACTGCAATAATACAAATCATTCCACTGTAAGCCGCATAGCGAAAATCCAGAAAGCTGAAATCCATCCGAAGATAGTTAACCGCTGGAAATGCTGCGACAATGCCCACTAGAATTAATATTCTGAAAATCTTCAGTACGGTTTCACTTCCATTGGTAGCCCATACTATGGCATTGGCAATATACAAAAATGCAGCAATACACAAAATAATAGTCAGAGAAGAAGTAATCATACTAGCCGACCATACAGATCTAAATCCTAATAAAGTAAATATAACCCAGATGAGCGCACCATTAATAATAGCCATAGCTACAACACGAATTAGGGCAAATAACCAGACAGCAAGCATGATTTTACCAGGCTTTGAAACTACTGCAAGCAGAAAACTCAAGTTCTTTTCGGCCTTTTCTTTCGTGAAGAACTGGAGAACGTGAGGAATGCCAACATACAAAGCAAACACCAATGCAGATGACAGGAAACCTACAGCAATCAATGAATTTGTAAACATGGCACGATGTTCGCTTGTCTCATTTAACTTGTGCAGCAGCGGGACAAGACCATCTATGGTTAATCCCAGACTTGCTTCCAGTTCCCCCAGTTGACCGATAGTAAACACAAAGAAAATACCAAACATCAATACCTGCATGGTCATTGACCTTTTCCAATTAAGGATTTGTACATCTTTTCTTAATAACGGTAGCAAGTTTAGCCTCTCCTTTAATCAGACAGATTACTTATCACTTTAATTTTGTACAGCCGCTTGTTTAGTTGTTCTGTAAAAGTCCTCCAAAGAACTTTTCTCCTTATAAAATTCCTGAATTTCAACGTTGTGCTTCAATAGAATTTGTAACGGTTGTTTAATAACCTCTGATTCAACTGTAAATGTCACTGAGTGCTCATCATGATTCACGACTGTAATTCCCTCAATATCCTGAAGAATGCTTGCTACCTGGTGAGGACTATTGCAAGTTACGATGTACCGCTCCGTAATCCCGGTTATTTCCTCAAGCGCCTGATTTGCCACAATTCGGCCTTGATGAATCATAACAACCTGATCAGCGATTTTCTCTAAATCAAACAAATCATGGGAACTGATAAGGATCGAGGTCCCCTGCCTAGAACAGATTTCACTGAGTTTATCTCTTAGAAAAATTTTGGAATCCGGATCAAGTCCGTTGAAGGGCTCATCCAGAATCAACAGTTCAGGTTCGTGCACTAATTCACGTATTATCATAAGCTTTTGCTTCATGCCTTTGGAAAAACGCGAAACTTTTAACGCAGTCTTCAACTCAAAATGTTGTACAAGTCTATTAAAGCGTTCGTTAATCTTATCCTTATCCATTCCTCGGAGACGTGCAAAAAAAAGGACATTCTCCCAGGCAGACATTTCACCGTACAACCCACCCTCGTCAAAAACGATACCAAACCGGTTTCTATTCTTCTGGCTCATGTTATATGCCGGCTCGCCAAACATCGTACAGCCCCCTGCCGTTGGCGGGTATAGTCCCGTAATACAGCGAATCGTTGACGTCTTCCCCGCCCCGTTTTCCCCAATAAACGCGCAGATTTGCCCGGAATACGTAGTAATGTCTATATTATGGAGTACTTGGTTCCCTTGCAGACTCAAATTTAATCCACGTGTTTGAATGACCTGTGATACCATGATTTTCCCCCTCTAATTATGAAAACGAAGGTTTTAGTTTGATGTATAGCTGCTCTCCACCATCTCTCTGGATGACTCTCCTAAATTTATTTTTCTGCCTAAATAGAAAAAATCCGGATCATGGGAGATGATAACTAGAATTTTATAAAAGGATTCGTTCTCGATCATTCGAAGTACACTGTTCTTCATGACTGCATCCATGTTAGCTGTAGGTTCGTCCAGAATCACCACTTCTTTGTTCGCCAGCACTGTTCTCAAAAAAGCAATCATCTGTCTTTGCCCACCCGATAGATTAGCTCCTCCATGGGCAATTTCCGTACCCAGCGCATCTGGAAAATTAGAGATAAAATGTTGAAGCTCGTACTTCTCCAGCAATTCTCTCAAATAATGAAGTTGTTCTTGACGACCATTCGGGAGAATATTGTCCAGTATAGTCCCTTGGAACAAATAGGTCTTTTGTGATATGTAGGAAACTCTTCTGCGCAAATCAGATAACTTGAGACATGATATATTCATGCCGTTGTAAAGGATCGTTCCCTCATTCACAGGGTAAAGACCTAGAAGCAGTTTAACAAAGGTGGTTTTGCCCGAACCATTGGCTCCATTCAGAATAACGATATCGCCCTTATACAGGTTAATATTGATATGATCCAGCACAGGTCGCTGTTTGTTTCCGGAAACATAAGAATAGGAGACATTGTGAATGTCAACGAAATGAATAGGTTCCACAAGAACCTCGCTTCTATCAAACTCCTCATCCTTATTATCCATATACTCCCTTACTCTATCAATACTAACCATTATGGGATTTATAGTTACTCCGAAAGAAGCCATAGCTTGGACATTTCCCAAAACTTTTGCGAAGTAACCGGTGAAGGATACATAGTCGCCTAAAGTTAGTGTTTTTCCTAAAATCATGATCCCAGAGAACAGTAAAACAATAGCCCCGGACAATGAACTGATAAGTGCAGAACTTTCCATATAACCGTTAATATTTCGGTTTTGTTTCAGAATAGCAGTAATAACATGATCTGTTTTTTTATAAATCCGTGATATGTAACGTTGTTTCGCCCCCTGAACCTTAATTTCCTCTAGTCCATTAAGGGTTTCAAACACAACTCCGGCCATTTCAGCTGAGCTTTCACTCACTTTTCTTGTACTAGCACTCATCCGTCGACTGTACCAAACAGTAATAACAACATATACAGGAATAATTGCCAGAACAATCAGCGCCAGCTTCCAATGAATTCGGAAAAGAAGAACCACAGAGATTAGACCATCCAATACTCCGATGAGAATGGTAATGACAGATGGGGAAAAAAGACTCCCCACGCTTCCACTCTCTGAAATCCTGGACATCAAATAACCTTTATCATGTTGGTCAATAAACTCCATAGGCATATCTACCGTATGTCCGATCATTTTCATTCGGAGCTCGTTGGAAGCACGTGTTCCTGCTTTCACAAGATAGTATTTACCGATGAGAGAGAGAACGTATCTTATTAGATGTAAACATATGATGATAATGACCTGTTGATATAAAAAACTCACTGTGCCTTCCGGCGAAGAAAGATTGTCAATAACATTTCCTGTCATGAGGGGGATTGGCATGGCAATTAGAGATACCATGACCAAAGCTCCAAAAGACAGGACCAGAAGCAACCTGCTGCCCTCAAGATACGGCCTAAGGTACATAAGGTTGCTAAACAATTTTTTCATCATTAATTTTTGAACATGCCTATAATCATAAATGTCGCAATATACAGGACAAAAACGATGGCCAGAATCATGCTCATCCTGCTTTTGTTTTTGACCTTTTTATTGAGGAAAACGGTTAGTATACCTATAGCAACAATACTTAAAACCATAATTATATTGTTCATACCAAGCTCTCCTTTAAAGCCTGTTTACAATATACCTTGGAGGATAATGCTCCGCCTGCACTACTCTCAATAGCCCGGCAATCCGAACATGCATATCGAGAACTGCAACTTTGGCAAGAATCTACTTTATCCAGCGTATACGTCCAATACTCTTGATAATCTCGTTTATCAGCAATCTGTTTGAAAGAGTCTTTAAGCACATTGCCAATTTTTTCATTTCTCATCATTGGGCAAACCGTTACATCGCCGTTTCGAAATACAGACAACTTGCCATTTAAACAAGGATGAAAGTCGACGTTATGAAAAAAACTAAGATCGGTAAAACAGCTCTGAGCGCTCTTGTCGCTAAATAAAAGCTCATTATACACCGTGTCATCTCCGAGTTCATGAATAAAGCTGAACTGCATACCCAAAGGATTGAAGAGCTTATAGTAAGCTACCATCTCCTCTCGAAACATATAGTTCATTTTATTCAATACTACATTAAAATAGAAGGAAATTCCTGTTTTTTCAATTTATTCATATTTTCATAAAAAATTGAGAAGTCGGGGCTGTTTTTTATCATTCGATTGGTCAGATTCTGATTATGGGAGGAAGCATTGATAACCAAGCTGGCACAAGATAACTCTTCCCAATGAACTTGTCCTACATCCCATAAGTTTGTATAAATAAAGATATTACTGTAACCCAATTGCCGTGCCTCAGCTAGAATTATAGAAAGCAGCTCCCACTGCAGCAGCGGCTCTCCGCCAATGATATGCAATGATCGACACCCCAATTTATAGCTCTGCTGTAGTACTTCATGATAGTCATTTTCGCCCATTAGGTTATCTTGACTTAATCCGCTATAACGCTTGCACCCGGTCATCCGATTCACTCGGTCATCTGTATTGCAAAAACTGCACTGTAAATTACACTCATTGTTAATGTTGAGATATAGATTAGATATTCTTACTCTATTCTTGGCAAAATCTCTAATGGATGGCGGAAGACCAAAACGTACCTTTTCAATATAAGCATTGTGAGGATAATAACTTCCCATACCTTTATCTATAAGCTGAGAGAGCAAAATGTAATTTATGTTATCTACCTGTTCGACAGGTACTCCTCTATTCAATTCAAGCAGCATTAGTGCATCTGCTGATGATATCGTTAACATGTTATTTTCGCTCAAATCATATACTGAGGCTTGAAGTTCTGCCTGTACAATGTAACAATGGGAACCCGTTTTGAAAAACATATCAGACACCTCCAATTGGATGTTCCTCTTCTACCAAAAACGATCTTAGCATTTGTCCATTATGAAACGAAAAGAATCATACTTACGATCAATACTGTCTTTGTGTGCTGAAAAATCACGCATCGCGTCTGGATTCTGCTCCAGAGTGCTGTATAAAATAGACAACTGTCTCTCGATATCGGTTCTTCGTGTGGTGCAAATACCTTTTATGTCGAAGTTATCTCCTGAAGCACAGCTTGCATAACAGAGTCCACAAATGGATTGATAGGGGCATTCTTTACATTGCGCTGTAAATTTTTCACTCCACTTTTCCACGATCTCACTAATCGCCTTAATATCCAAACCCTCTTCGCAGTTCCCGATCGGAAACTGATAACTTATCTTCTCACACATATGAAAGGTTCCGTCCACGTCTACGAACATACGGCTTCCCGGGATACAGGCGTTACCGAGGATTGAAGAATAGTTTCTTCCATACGGATTAATGTTACGGTTATGACTGACTTTCAGACTGGAACCAAAAAGTCTTTCTTTGAAGAATAGCTCTGGAACGGGCTCTCCGCTCTTCGGGGTAGTAATCTCCTGAAGATACTCGTCGAGAAGCACAGACATACTCTCATGGACAGCACCACGCTCACCCAATTCAGTGTCCAAAATTTTGGATAGTCGCCCCCCCATTGATTTTAGGAGATGCTTTTCCTGTACAAAAAATTCGTTCATAGCAACCATATCCGTTTCATTTTCATAACAGCTAAGAATCATCATGGGCAGGATCTGCTCCTTCCCCTGCCTCTTGATCTCCGCAAGCAATTTACGGATATTTCCATATACGACATCAAATGTTCCGCGTTCATTGGCAAAAACTCTATTTTTATCATGCATTTCCTTCGAACCGTCCAAACTCACAGAGATCATTACATTATGTGTGACTAAAAATTCAATAATATGATCTGTCAGTAAAGTTCCGTTTGTTGTCATAGAGAACATGGTCTTGAAACCAGTCTGCTTCACATATGCGACAACTTCTTGTATGAGGTCAAATCGGAGGAGAGGCTCACCACCGTAAAATGAAATAACAGGCTGCTTGTCTGGGGCGTACTCCTTCCATTCGTTAATGTAATCTATATACTTTTGCACGCTTTTCAACGCAGTTTCTTTCTCCATTCGTTTAAACGTATGTGTCCTCATCTCTTCGTAATTCCCGGAGAAAATACAGTACTTACACCTCAAATTACAATTCTCTGTCAGCCCGAGGATCATCTGCGGATAAGGATAGGTTCTAAGCTCATCTAAAATCATATCTTGGTTTAATTCCACCTCATGAAGCTTGAACAGATCCCATTTCTTCATTAGCTGTCTCAGCGGTAAATCGGCTTGGTCATATATAAGCTCTCTGTTCAGCTTATCGTGACCTTCAATGGTTTGGGCTAGCTCTTCGCTGACCGAAAGAACCATATTAGTTGCCCCGTCAAAAATGTACTTGCTTCCCTGCTTGGTTTCAAATACACCTATATTATTCATGATCCAGCCCACCTTAACTTGGAATAAAAAAGGATGAAAGAGGACATTCCGCACGTTTTGTCCGGAATGTCCCACTCGGCAGCTCAGAACTTAAAGTGCAGAGCTTGTCTTACTCGAAGTAATGGTTGTCGCTGTCGCATTGACAGCGGTTGCACCGATGACATCGGAGATCGGTACCGGACCGTCCACTGCACACCCTGCGGCACAGCCTACTAAACAGCCACCAAAACAAGTTACGCTGCAAAGCCAACCATTTGTACCAATTTGTTGATCCATGTTTACTTCCTCCTCAAATTCGATTGAATTTATTAATTTTTTATTTTAAATATCCCGATTATAATGCTGATTTAGTAGCTCCAGTTGATACCGTTGTTGCTGTTGCATTAACAGCCGTTGCACCAATTACATCAGAGATTGGGACCGGTCCATCCACTGCACATCCTGCTGCACACCCCACTAAACAACCTCCGAAGCAAGTAACACTGCACAACCAACTGTTTGTACCAATTTGTTGATCCATGTTTTTTTCCTCCTTATAAATTGTATTTGGAATAATTAATGCACCCTTCAAAAACCGGCCACAGCCCCCTTTTTTGCATAAAATCAGTTATATTATTGAATAAATATTTAATACAACCAAATATTAGAATATTTTTCGCGTAAGTTATATAATATAAGTCACTCCCACCCTAAATTTGACAAGTTTTTTCAGGAAACCATTTCATCCGAATAAAAATTCAGGTTTAACCTAGCCATCCCCCCTGAAAATAGAGCATTCCAACAAAAAAAAGGATACTCCATACCTGCATTCAGGCCCGGAGTATCCTCACATACGTTTTTCTAGGATTCAAACAAGTTTGTGTGCCTCTCCATCATCTTCTTGTACTTTCACTGCTTGTATGGTTACTGGCCAGGTAGCCACCAGTTCCATCTCCCCATCAGTTTCATCAAGGATGGAACAAGCACAAGACGGATTAGCGTCACATCGATAAATACAGCTGCTGTGATCCCAATGCCTAACTGTCTTACCCCTTCAATCTCGGCAAAAGCAAAAGGAACCGTTACCGCCAGTAAAATACCTGCTGCAGACGTAATTAAACGACCTGTTGAAGCCAAGCCTTGTTGAACCGCTGTGTCACTATCTCCTGTTTGTCTGTATACTTCCTGAATACGGCTTAACATGAAGACGCCATAGTCCATCGATATGCCGAACACAAGGCCAGCAATGAATACCGGAATCATGATCGCAATTGAAGATACTTCCATACCCAGATGACCTTCGTTAAAGACCCATACAAGTATGCCAAAGGATGCGGCCAGACTAAGTAAGTTCATCAGAATCGCTTTTAGTGGTATTAGTAGTGAACGGAATGCGAGTAGCAACACCAGATAATTGCTTACCACGACAAATACAAGTACTTTGGGTAACTGTTGCGTAATTTCATGCATTATTTCATCTTCATAAACTGCTTCGCCGCCATAACGAATCGGAATGCCTTCCGGCCCAGCTGTTACATCCTCTGCTCTTGTCTGTCGCAGCCATTCTTTCATCTCATCTGAACCCGCTTCGCCGTATACACCGACCGTTAAGCGAATAAAAGAATCCGAAATACCCCCTTGAGAGTGAATACTCACCACTCTTTCATCCTGTTGAAACCTGGTTACTTTGTGTTTGGCCACCCTCCAGTGAGAGTCTGTTAACGGCTCATCCTTTTTCCCGATGATCATATCGACCAGAGTAATATGCTTCTGACCGAAATTTTGCTCGATCTGCTCCGATGCTTGACGGGACTCCATTCTGGCAGGTAAGGAGGAAGCATCGGGAACGGACAAATCCATCCGTGTAAAGGGAAACACACAACATAGCAGCAGCGTAGTACCTGCAAGCCCCATCCATACAGGACGTTTCATGACCATCGCTGACCAGCGGTGCCAGAAGTTTCGTTCAAGCGTTTCATCTTTTATTCGTTCTCCAGAAATGCTGGCTGTGGGTTTTATCTGAGCAAATACTCTGTTTGCACTTATTGAAAGAATGGCTGGCAACAACGTTACATTTAACAATAAGGACAGCACCAGAACAATGGTAGCCCCAAGCGATACACTGAGAAACATAGGTAGCCTGATCCAGAGAAGACCCAGCAAACCCAGGAACACACATGCCGCTGAGAACAGAACCGCTCGACCAGCTGTGCACAATGTCCGTTCCAAAATTTCACGTTGGTTGATGCTGTTGCGCTCACTATTGAACTTGTCTCTGCTTGCGTAACGCTGCTTTAATTCCTCCCTGTATCTGCTCAAAATAATAAGTGCAAAATCAATACTGAGCGCCATACCCACCATTGGAATAACGTTAATAATAAAATTGGACAGCTCCAGGTATTGACCCAGTAGAGACGTTATGCCCATTGCCATAATCACTGCACTGATTCCCATCATGACAGCAATACATGCCGCATACAGTCCTCTGAATGCAAAGCAAAGAACGATTAATGCAATCGGTATCCCGACGATCTCTGCTCGTTCTAAATCCTGAAAGCTCAGTCGATTTACATCCTGTTGCACAACTGTTTTCCCTGTAAGTTGTACGGTTCCAGGCAGATGGACTTGCTTGTCCTCTTCAAGAAGCTCGCGTAATTGAGCTAGTGGATGCTTCATTCGGTGAGGTGCGATGTCCATGTGTACCAGAGCATAAGCCTGATTATCACGCAACATTCTACCCTGTGTGTTTACATCAAAAGGGGAAATCACTGAGGATATCGCTGGCAAGGTGCGGACTGCGGCAAGCTGTTCTTGAATCCACGTCTTGAAGGATATCTCAGAAGTATTGGGATGTTTATTAAAAAGTAACACGACCGGATCGGGCGGGGAGCCAAATTCCTGGTCCAATATCTGTTCTACGGCTTGGGCTTGTCCCCCAGCCAGCTTCAACCCGTGATCCTGAACCATGTCAGGTAACTTCCATGCCCAAGCGACTGACATCCCGATGATAAACACCCAGCAGATGATAATAAACCACGGATATCGACTAATGAGAGCAGCCAAGCTTCGATATCCCATCCCCAAGCTCCTCTGCATTTAAATTGGATTCTAATTATGGTTAGCACCATAAGATATGCTTTGTTTAGTACAAGTCTATTCATGAACAAACATGATTATGTTCCTAATGAAACAAAGACAAATAGCCTCATGTATATGCTACATGTGGCTGTCCGTCCTCACTGTTTTAATTTACATCCAATTATTCTGGCCGAATGACGGTGAATCGATCACCCAGTTTGGCATAATCATTCCCTGCCAGACGGCTGACTGGTTTTAATTGATCCATTAAGATATAACCTTTATCCGCAAGATAGACCTTTTCGCTAAAATGATAATGTACAATGCGCACGAGAAGCAGGTCACTTACAGGCACGCCTGCATCATTCGAGATCGGAATATGTTGATACAGCTTGCACTCCATCCGGATCAGCGCTTCCTGAATTCCGGGTACAGCGACCACGGAACTGGGTACAGTCGTCAGATGAGTTCGTTCTAATTCACTTTCATGTGGCTCCAGTAAAGCCGCAGTTTCATTGACGTCTTCAATTATGTCTTCGTCACAAATGTGCACAACCAGTTCATTATGGGCGAGCACATTGCGTGCCGTATCCTTCATTACACCATTTTTACGTCCAACCGAGATGGATAACAATGGTGGATCAGAGCTCACGATATTGAAAAAGCTAAATGGCGCTGCATTAATGATTCCATCATGATCTGAGAGCGTAGTTACAAAGGCAATCGGACGCGGTACGATTGAACCGCTCATTAATTTATAATTATCTTTAGCCGTGAGTTCTTCCGGATTTAGTGAATACATATGTAAGTCCCCTTTCCTAATCGCATGCATGAGCCTGATCCTCAGCATCTTAACCTTCTACTTTCTTCATCGTTATTATATATGCATACCGTCCATAAAAACAAAAAAATACTTGTATAGACCTAATGGCCATCATGAGTGTCCCATTTTCATTGCTCATGTTTAGAAATACACACTTGTTAACAATCACATCTAGGCGAATACCATCATAGACTGTTTTCAGAATAAGATGACAGGAAGGATGTTCTTGAACATGAACCATGTTTATTCCCCTTATGCAGGTTATTATGATGGTCGTTATACAAGTTACGGCGAAGATCGTTCCATTCAATTCCCTCCACTCTTCCCAGGTGGAGGCAGTCTCCCTGGAGGGCAAACTCCGCCAGGCATTCCCGGAAGCCCGGGCTCGTTTCCTCCTTTCATTCCTGGTGCAGGAACCCCTCCGGGTCCCTATTTCCCTGGCGGCATGCCGGGTCCTGTTCCTGGTCCGGGCCCAGCTCCAGGTGTGCCAGCACAGCTAGCTCAGGGGAATCTTCCTTCCTTGCTAAGTGCCTATCCTCGCCCGGTTGGTCAGCCGCCTGCCGAGATGTTATTTTTGTATAACCTTATCAAAAGCAGTCCTGGACTACTGCCACTCTTCCTGCAGCAGCAACCGCAAAGCTTGACACAAGCCGTTCAATTTGCCCAAACAGGTGCGGCCGCCCCACGGGATCAGGAGCAGCGTGTACTCCCTAACTTCTGTTATAACCGCTGGTCGCTCGTGTTTACGTATAATGATGTGTATTTAATGTGGCCTGCTATTAATCTGTTTGGTTTTGTTGTTGGCTATTTCTATCCATACCAGACACCAGGAATTCTGCTCAACACCCAAATTCTGTTCGCCCTTTGTTAGTGGCAGACAGACTAAAAGGCCCGCATTGGAAGACTATGCTTCCCTGCGGGCCGTTCCTGGTTATACTTAAGCACTATGATGTTGTAGAAACGGTCTGTTTCGGTTTACTCCTACCGATCATGACAACATACAAGAGCAATGCCCCCAGATCAGCACATGCGATCACAATTCCCATGGGCACTGCTGTATGTTCTCCTCCAAGACCCACGAGTGGAGCAACGAGTCCGCCAAACAGAAAGGTCATAACACCAATCAACGCTGATGCACTTCCAGCCGATTTCGCCTGATCAGCCATAGCCAGCGCGAACGACGCTGTATTAATCAACCCCACGCTGGACACAACCAAGAATAAGGGGATTAGAACTGAAATCAGCCCGCCTCCAGCAAGAATCGCGACAAGTAAGGAAGTT
Source organism: Paenibacillus cucumis (ex Kampfer et al. 2016) (assembly GCF_019748695.1). Lineage (NCBI taxonomy): Bacteria > Bacillati > Bacillota > Bacilli > Caryophanales > Paenibacillaceae > Paenibacillus > Paenibacillus cucumis (ex Kampfer et al. 2016). The sequence goes on from NZ_JACLIC010000030.1 coordinate 54,119, forward strand.
CCTCCGACAGCCGCTATAAGTAATCCGGCGATTAACAGCCGTGTCTCTGATACCTTACCGGCTAGCCGTCCGGCGATCTGGCTGGCAAGAATAATGCCCAGTCCATTGATGGCAAAACATATACTGAACATTTGAGGGGACACCCCGTATATTTTCTGAAGCACAAATGGTGATCCCGATATGTAAGCGAACATGCCTGCCGCTGCGAAACCTTGCGTTAGAGCATAACCCATAAAACGGCGATTCCTCGCTATGCTACCAAACGTCAGCAGCGTCTGCTTAAGCCCCCCGCTCGATCTTTTATGCGCCGGAAGTGTCTCGCCCAAACCAAAGATGACCGCGAGAAGCGCGAGCACGCCGATAAGACTTAGCAAAATAAATACGCCTCGCCATGAAGTATACGTCAGAATTTGTCCACCTATAATCGGTGCCGCGATAGGTGCCACTCCATTAATAAGCATTAACAAAGAAAAGAACCGAGTCAGTTCTGGACCCTCGTATACGTCCCTGACCACTGCACGTGCGATGACAATCCCCGCCGCTCCGGCCAGCCCTTGAATAAAACGTAACACAACGAATGACCCCATCGTTGGGCTAACCAGGCATAATATAGACGCAATCGTATACAGCACAAGTCCGGCAATCAGCGGTATGCGACGACCTCTCACATCGCTTAATGGCCCCGCAAGCAGCTGGCCCAGCGCAAGCCCGATCATACAAGCTGTCAGGCTGAGCTGGGCGTACGAAGTGGACGAGCCAAATTCATCCGCCAGCGTTGGCAGGGCTGGCAGATACATATCCAGAGACAGCGGTCCGAATGCGGAGAGCGTCCCGAGAATTAGCGCCATTCTCACTCTTGGCGTAGCCGTGGTGTGTAATGAAGCTGTTGCTTTACTTTTCATCCCCAATATATCCCTTTCTTCCCGATCGTGTTGCCATATTCATGTTTAGTCCTCTCCGCCTCCAAGCAATCTTAGCAAGTTGTTAGGCAAGGTAAACTGCTGATTATTAATAATAATACGGCGCAGCTCCTCCTCATCCCGCTCGTTCTCCGCGTCCTTGATCTCCTGGATCTCACGGTGCAAGCGTTCCATTTGGTGATCCAATGCATTGGCAGAATCCGCCGCACTTTTCAATTCTCTTGTTAAATGTTCCGGAACATCTTTGTTGTATTTATAAAAGATTTTATGTTCCAGACTCGCCCAGAAATCCATCGCGATCGTACGAATCTGAATTTCAACACAGGCACGTTCCTCGCCATTAGACATGTATACTGGCACTTCAACAAGCAGATGCAAACTTTGATACCCATTTGGTTTCGGATTTTGGATGTAGTCTTTCACTTCGAGGACACGCAAGTCACTTTGGTTGCACAGCATATCCTTAATCCGATAAATATCGGAAATGAACGAACATGTGATACGTACACCAGCAATATCCTTGATATTTTGCTTAATGCTTTCAAACGTCAGCTCATGATTTTTACGGAACATTTTGTTCATAATGCTCTCGGGAGACTTCAATCTCGACTTGGTATGCTCAATCGGACTGTAGTCATGAAGGGACTGGAACTCTTCTTTCAGCACTTCAATTTTGGTTTCCATCTGATCCAGCGCAAATTTATAGATCATCATAAATCGTGTAATTTCGTATTTAAATTTCTTGAACTGGTCAATCGGATGCGGAGCATTCATCATCAGTTTCTTCCTTTCTTTTGACACCTCTATGATTTGATAACCAACTTGTATACGTTCGTATGCATGCTGGTCTTATGACATGTCTTCTATATCATTATAAAACATCTGACATGAATAAACGAATTTTAGAAATGTACATGTGCCGCTTTGGTTCAGATTTCGTTTTGATGAAGGCGGTACATTAGCTGTATACTGGAGGAGTTATGTTTGCTTGAAAGGACGGGAAAATATGAATCACAATCACCTCCAGAAATACGCCATGTTACTGCTCTGCATGTCAGCCGGTATGGTCGATGTCATCGGATATCTGGGACTTGGGCATGTACTCACAGCTAATATGACTGGAAACATCGTGCTGCTGGGTATCGCGATTGCCCGCGCTCAGGAATTTGTTGTACTGCGGGCTTTGCTCGCCCTCATCGGTTTTATTGCGGGGAATGCAATTGCGGCACATATGCTTGGAAAGGTCAAAACCAAAAATGGTTGGTCACCGCGGGTAACTGCCGTATTTACCGTTGAAAGCATACTACTTCTGCTCTTTGCAATCCTTATAATCACTCCCTTTTCCGAGCAATTATCCTATCTGTTAATTGTACTGCTTGCGATCGCTATGGGGATGCAAACAACGGCTGCCCGAAGGATTGGTATTGCGGGAATCTCTACAACGGTGCTGACCAATAATCTGGCAGCGGTGATTGAAGATGCTGTAAGCATTCTTCATCGGTTAAAACATGCCAATATCCGCTCCTTGGTCAAAGCGCTGTCCTCTGACGCCTACCTGCGAGCAGGCGCAGTTGTGATCTATCTCGGCGGAGTCATCATCGCAGCATTGCTTTTCCATCATGTGCCCCTGGTAGCGGTGTGGGTTCCTGTACTGGTCATTGCTGGCGTAACGCTTCAGGCAAGATTCGCGTCTTGGGGCAAAGAATTAGAGTTACATCGTAATCCGGAGTGAGGAACATCTTGCGAATATGTGCTACTGAAACAATTTAACAATGCTCAATGATTTATTGCAGAGTGCATCGCAAGGGCTTCTTTCCTGATCCATTGAACCAATTGTCTTGCTGCCGGCGTCAGCTGTTCCCCTGCCCGTGTACAGATGGCAATCGTATTCTGTAACTGTACGTTTTGTACATATACACGGGCAAGTTTGCCTTGATTAACGTCCTCTCTTACAACAAGGGATGAGATGAAATTAGCACCATATCCTGCCTTTACTGCACTAATCGTTTCGTTCAATCCGTTGAACTGAAGTGTTATTCTTGGGGAGGGCAGGTTATTGGTCGTACACAAGGCAGCCAGTCGTTCTCGTGTTGCACTGCCTTTCTCACGCATGATGAATGGCTCAGCCATCATCTCGTGCAATGTAATGTTTTGACCTGCATACGGATGATCTGGATGCACCACAAACCACATTTCATCTTCGAATAAATTATCCCAATGCACACCCGGATGACTGACTCCACTTCCTCCGTATATCGCAATCTCGGCTTCATAACGAAACAACTGGTCAAAAGCCATCTGTGTATTGCTTGTGCTTACGACAAGCTCGACATCCTCATGTGTCTGCTTGAACGTGGCAATCCAACGTGGCAGCAAAAAATTGGCCGGCAAGTAAGTCGCCGTAAGACGAATCAGTCCTTTTTTCCCCTCCCTCATGTCCTCCACAAATTGCTCCACTTCCAGTTCCAGCATGAATAATCGCTCGGCATATTCCATTAAATGTTTCCCTGCATCGGTAAGTACAAGTTTTCGTCCTTCGGAACCAAACAGCACTATGCCTAGTTCACGCTCAAACCGTTTGACCTGAGAAGATACCGCAGGTTGACTGATATTCAATTCTTCCGCAGCCCGGGTAACTCCGCCGTACTTCACAATGGCGTGAAACAATCGTAATCCATGCAAATTCATACATCTTCTCCTCTTCCTTGCTTACTTACGTACTGGTCCAACATTTTTATCCATCATAATATATAACTTTAATATATATTAACATACAAAATATATATTTTATTTATATGTCAATCTCCTCTATAGTTGAATTATAAGAAATACGAATTCAGCTAAACAGAAAGGAAGATGTGTAATGAGTAAACATGATTTGAATAATAGCCAGGTTAACCAGCCCGCCCGTTGGAATGAGGTCGATCATTATATAAACAGCCTTCTTCTTCCAAACGACAAAGACTTGCAAGCTGCACTTGAAGCCAATGCAGAAGCAGGGCTACCGTCACATGATGTCACACCGAATCAGGGAAAGTTCCTTCAGCTATTGCTGAAAATACAGGGGGCCTCGCGCGTACTGGAGATCGGAACTCTAGGTGCTTACAGCACCATCTGGATGGCCAGAGCCCTGCCAGATCATGGACGAATTGTCTCGCTGGAGTCAGAACCTAAACATGCGGCAATCGCACAAGCCAATCTGACCCGGGCCGGACTAATGCACAAAGTAGATCTTCGAGTAGGCCCGGCACTAACCTCCCTTCCTGATATTAAGGAAGAGTACCCTGAACCCTTTGATCTGATTTTCATCGATGCTGATAAACCGAGTAATCCGGATTACCTGAGATGGGCTTTACGTCTGACACGACCAGGAAGCTTGATCATCGGAGATAATATTATAAGGGACGGGGAAGTCATTCACTCTGACAGTGAAGACCCAAGAGTTCAAGGGGTTCGAACCTTTCTCGAATGCATCGGAGATCACCCTCATCTTGAAGCCACGGCACTGCAAACCGTAGGTAGTAAAGGATACGACGGATTTGTGATTGCTCGTGTCACAGATTCCCCTGTAACAAAATAAACAGTGGTCAATTCTTCCGAAAATCTGCCTTTCCTGTTACACTGGTATCACTGCACAGGCAGACTGGAGGGAGTCACTTGAGAGCTTTACGACAGATTCAGGTTGAAATTGGCGGGTGGTCTCGCAATATTCAACTGTTCTTTCTGGCAAGTCTGCTGTATCAGATCGGAAACGGCATGTTCTCGGTTCTTTATAATCTGTACATTCAAGGCTTAGGTTACGATGACACCATGAATGGTCAAATTGTCAGTATCCAATCTCTTGCTACAGCAATCATGTTCATTCCTATTGGATTTAGCGGTGACAAGTTCAGCCGCAAAAAATTGTTGATTATCGGGGCACTATTCAGCGGTGCTTTTCTGATCGGACGATCCTTCGATTATGCCGCAAGCGGGTTGATCTGGTTTGCTGTATTTTCTGGGCTGTTTGCTGGTGTTTTTCAGGTACTCGCTATTCCTTATCTCGCAGAGAACGTCAAAAAAAGTCAGCGTCTCAAAATGTTTAGCTATTATTCCTCTTTGGTGCTTGCATCTCAGGTTCTTGGCAGTCTGGGCGGAGGCGTGCTTGCAGACGTGCTTCACTCTGCCGGCATGGCCAAAGTTACCGGATTGCAGACGGTCCTATTTATGGGCGGAGCTGCGACACTAGCCGCATTTATTCCGCTACTTTTTGTAACCGAGAATCAGAAATCTAGTACAGATCTAAATACGAAACAACTTCAGCCTAGCCAACAATCTGTTCAGGGGGCTGAAGCGGAGCTTACTCGTGCTGTGATAACACCATTACCCGTTGATGATGACACACGTATCAAAAAAAGAGATACCAAGCTGATTGGTCAGTTCATTGTGACACAGTTGCTGATCGGATTAGGATCAGGGCTCGTTGTGCCTTATCTGAATTTGTATTTTACGAATCGCTTCGCCGTATCGTTAAGCGGCATGAGCATTCTGATTGCACTCGGTCAGATTATGACCATTGTGTCCATGCTGATTGGCCCAACGTTAGCTGCCAAAGTTGGCAGTGTACGGGCTGTAGTTATTTTCCAAGTATTATCGCTACCCTTCCTGTTATTCACAGGTTTTACGAACCTGCTTTTCATTGCATCCGTCAGCTTTTTGTTCAGGCAAGCGCTGATGAATGCAGCTAATCCAATTCATTCCGCCATATTAGTGGACCGGATCTCGGATAAACGCCGCGGGATCGCCAACTCCATGATGCAAACTTCGTTTATGATTGGTTGGGCCACGATGGGGCCCGTGCAGTCATATCTGGTTACTACCTATGGAACCTATTGGGGATACGCGATTACGTTCAGCATTACAGGCTGTCTTTACGTCATCTCTTCCCTGATGTACTTCTTCATGTTTAGAGAGCCTAAGCCCTCTGTTACTGTTCTTGCAGACAGACCATAATTATAAACAACTAAAAAAGAGTATCCTCATGCTGTAGCATTCACAGGATACTCTTTTTTTGATTATTTCCTCTTGATTAACTACCAATATTTTGGATTATACATAAGAACGACTATACCCACCGTGACTACCGTTGCTAGAACTACAAAAGTGTAGTATCTCGGTTTATTTTTTGGACTTGGAGCTTGCTCATCATAATGATCGGAGTTGCGGCGATATGAACCCATCCACAGATCGCTCATCATATGGCCAACCACTTTCACTAGACGTTTGATCCAATCCATTATTAATCCCCCTTCCACAATCAATATTATTCCATATTAAGTATAATTAACCTTCTGTAATCAAACAAGTCTTTCATCTTAGGCCTGGTGCTGTTTGCTGTTCCAACTGTGTCAAAATATGAAAGGCTTCCTGATTGTTGCTGCCGCACATCGCTTCCTCAGCCTGCAATCCACTACATACTGCCGGGCGGCTGGCCTGACCGAATATACCGCAGCGATTATCGTCCGTCAGTTGGATACATCGCACTCCAGCAGGTTTGCCTTCAGGCATGCCGGGAATCGGTGATGATATGGATATGGCAATACAACATGCTGCACATCCCGTCCTGCATTCCATGATGTTTCCTCCTTCATTTGCCTCATATAGCATTCTGTTACCTTGAGCGATTTACCCATGTCCATGTTCGCGCTAACCCTTGGGCGATTCTGCGGTTCATGTGCTCACTGGTAAAATATCCTCCGTGGCTCAGTGGATTCCAGCTTGTAGCTGGTCCACCGACACGCACCTCAATATCCTCCTTCACAGCGGCCGCATATGCCGGGTCAATGGGACGTAATGGATAACCTAATATATCGTTGCTTTCATAAAAATTAACCCACTCCCCTTCCAGATGTGGAAAGTAATGCGTGGCCTGCGGCGCAGGCACCCGAATGGGACGGCTGAAATTATCGTAGCGCAAACTCCATAGCGGCAATGTTGTGCCAAAAGAGTAAAAATTGGTCAGCGTATCTCCCCGCTCCAAAGCCGAATTCACATCCACTATTTCCGGTATTCGGTTGGATGACGGATACTGCAGATCATAGAAAAAGTTGCTTGCAATGACAGCTCCGAGACTATGAGCGACGACACAAAGCGGAGCTTCCGGCCCATTGCGCTGTGCGAGAACGTGCATGGCCTGATTCAGCGTCCGGTGCACGGCATCATAATGATGTCCTTGGTTCTCTACAGGTTGATAAGCCACCGCATCGGCGAGATAATGAATGACAAAACGGCGCAATGCCTGATAGTGCAGTCCTGGTGAACGAACCAACTGTTGAAACAAAGCCTCTTCCCGCTCCTCGAACACGTCCGCCCAGAAGACAGGTTCAATATCCAGCATCTGTTTCGCGGCGCCTGGCAGCACCATGACACGTTCCATTTCTTTGCTCAAGCAAGCGATCAGCTTGTCAGCATAATCCTCTTTTTGCATACCCAGTCCATGAATGACCATCACCGCTACCCGAGTCATGGCTCTCCTCCTTATCATTTGACTAGGAACACGCCTTGTACACCCACTGTATGAACTGCTTTTTCTCCGTATGACTGACATTCAACTGAAGCGCCAAACGAGTGCACTTCGACTCATTATCAAAAATTGTAATTACTTGATGGCATAACTATTTTATCATGATGACTATAGAAAATCACACCTGTAAACGCCAAAAGAAGCTGCAGGTTTCACAGCTCCTTTTGACTACTACCAGATATGAATTTATCCTTTCAGATGAATCCTGAGAACGCCGCTCTGACTTGAAGTGACATCTCCTGTCACCGTTTCAACCCGTTCAACCATATCCTGACCATCCGGGATAATAATAGGCGTAATGAGTGGATAACCGGCATTTTCGATAACGTTACGGTCAAATTCAAGCAGCTTCTCTCCGGCTCTCACGCGATCACCCGTGTCTACATACATAGAGAAACCTTCCCCTTTAAGGGATACCGTATTAATGCCGACATGAATCAACACTTGAAGTCCGCTCGCGTGTTCCAATATAACCGCATGTTTGCTTTTAATGACATGTGCCACTTTTGCGTCAAATGGGGCAACCACTTGATTCCCCGAAGGTTCAATTGCGATACCTTCACCCATTTGTTTCTCGGCAAACGCCGGGTCAGGAACTTGCTCCAGCGGCACCGCTTTACCCGTCAATGGCGCCATGACTTCGAGTGTTTTTGCAGATGCATTTCCAGGCTTCGCTGTACTACGATTACGCTCAGCCATCTCTGTTCCTGCTCCTGTCTCGGCAGATGTGATCCCTGAAGCGGACTCTCCGTTCGCTATCAGTCGATCTTCTTTTCTCAACTTCGCCCGTCCAAACACAACGGTCAACAGGAACGGCACCACCAGAACGATGGCCATACCGATAAAGAACACACCCCATTTATCCGGGAAAATGGACAGGAATCCAGGCACACCGCCTACACCGATGGACGTGGCCTGAACATTATTCATCGTAAGCAGCACACCACCAATGGCGGAACCGACCATACCGAAGATAAAAGGATAACGATAACGAATATTCACACCAAAGATGGCTGGCTCGGTCACTCCGAGGAAAGCAGATACGGATGAGGTCGCCGCAAGCCCTCTCATTTTCTTCTCACGTAACACGAGCATCATCGCAAGTGCCGCCGAACCCTGCGCAATATTGGACAAAGCCAGCATCGGCCACAAGAAGGTGCCACCTTGGCTACCAATTAGCTGTACGTCTACGGCAAGGAACGTATGGTGCATACCTGTAATAACGAGTAACGCATACAGACCACCGTAGATCAGACCACCCAGCGCTGCATACGAATCATAGATGTAAATCAAACCGGATGTGATGGCGTTTGCAATTGCAAATGTAACCGGTCCAATAATCGTAAATGCCAGAAATCCGGTAACCAGCAATGTCACAGGAGCTACGACCAGCAATTTGATGGAATCATGCACCCTTTTATTCAGGAAAATTTCCATCTTGGCAAGTAGATACGCCGATACCAATACGGGCAATACCTGACCCTGATAACCGATCTTCTCAATCTCCCAGCCAAACAGATTCCAGGTCGGAACCGTGCCTTTGTTTACCGCATCAGCGTAACCATATGCACTCAGCAGATCGGGATGTACCAGAATCAGACCCAGCACAATCCCGAGCAACGGACTGCCGCCGAATCGGGTCACCGCTGACCAACCGATCAAAGCGGGCAGGAATGTAAAAGCAGTGCTTGCTATGGTGTTAATGATGGAGGCAAGGTCTTTCCATGCCGGGTACACATCCACTAATGATTTTCCATCAAAGAAAATACCAGGACCTGTCAAAATGTTGTTAATCCCGAGTAGTAGACCTGCTGTAATAATTGCTGGCAAGATCGGAATGAAAATGTCCGAGAGCGTTTTGATGGCACGTTGCAACGGATTTTGCTTTTTACCCGCGGCCGCCTTCACATCATCTTTCGAAGACCGTTCGCCTCCGGTAATCTGAATCATCTCTTCATAAACTTTATCCACCAGACCTGGACCGATGACGACCTGGAATTGACCTTGGGAGGAGAACTGCCCTTTGACCAGATCATTCTGATCGAGAAGCTCTGTATCCACTTTGTCCTCATCATATAGAGCAAACCGTAGCCGTGTCACACAGTGTGTCGCCGCTTCAATGTTGTCTTTGCCGCCGACCGCCCGGACGATCTCTTCGACCTGTTTTTTATCGATTGCCATAGTGTCACTTCCTATTTATAAAATGGACTTCATTCTGTTATTGCTTGATTAACCACATATAAGAAGCATACGGACTGAGCGTGATTTGCTGCTTCAGCTCAGGTTTTGCATCGGTATTACTGACAAGTAGTTCAGGTGATTTACCTGCAATATGATTGTTCCAGACCACTTCAGGAACTTGAAATGCTGTATCCTGTTTGCGGAAGTTGGACACTACGATTAATGTCTCATTCCCGTTGGTACGTGCGTATGCAAATACTTCAGGGTGGGCATCATCCAACCGTTCATACAAACCGTCAGTCAGTACATTCACCTCTTTACGCAGAGCGATTAGCTTCCGGTAATGATGATAGATGGAATCCGGGTCAGCCATCTGCTCTTCCACATGAATGGACGGATATCTCTCATCCACCTTGATCCAAGGTGTTCCGGTTGTAAATCCAGCATTAGCTGTACCGTCCCACTGCATCGGTGTTCGGGAATTATCCCGGGACCGCTCCTTCACAATCCGGAAAGCCTCTTCGGCCGTTTTGCCCCGCTCTTCCTGCAACAAACGATACATATTCGTGGACTCAATGTCGCGGAACTCGCTGATGTCATTCCAAACAGGGTTAGGCATACCAATCTCTTCGCCCTGATAGACATAAGGCGTTCCTTGTAATCCATGTAAAGTCGTCGCCAGCATTTTGGCACTCTCCACGCGATAATCCCCATCATCCGCAAAACGGGATAACGCACGCGGTTGATCATGGTTGTTCAGGAACAGTGCATTCCATCCGCCACCAGCCTGCATTCCGGCCTGCCACTCACTGAATAGTTGCTTCAAGGATTCAAAGTCGTATGGCATGAGCTCCCATTTCTGCCCATCCGGATAATCCACTTTCAAGTGATGGAAGTTAAAGGTCATCGAGAATTCTCTGGAAGCCGGATTGGAATAACGAATACAGTGCTCAAGCGTAGTCGAGGACATCTCCCCTACCGTCACCATGTTATAGGGTCCAAATACCTCATCGTACATTTCTGTAATATATTCGTGCACACGCGGCCCATCCGTGTAATACTTGCGTCCATCGCCCGGTGACACGCTACCATCGTCGTCCGGGAAACGCTGGTCTTTGGAGATGAGGTTAATGACGTCCATCCGGAATCCATCGACTCCTTTTTCAGCCCAGAACTTGATCATATCGCGTACAGCCTTGCGCACTTCTTCATTTTCCCAGTTCAAGTCTGCCTGCGTTCGATCAAACAACGTTAGATAATATTGTCCGGTCTGCTCATCATACTGCCAGGCTGGCCCGCCAAATTTGGATTGCCAGTTGTTGGGTACACCACCGTCCGGCGCGGGGTCTCTCCAAATGTAATAATCCCGATAAGGATTGTCCTTCGATGAGCGAGACTGTTTGAACCATTCATGATCGGTTGAGGAGTGATTCACTACAATGTCAATCATCAGCTTCATGTCACGCGCTTTCAACTCGGCAAGCAATTCATCGAAATCTTCCATTGTTCCAAAGTCGGGGTTAATGCGGTAATAGTCTGCTACGTCATACCCGTTATCCCGCTGCGGGGATACGTATACGGGTTGCAACCAAACAATGTCGATCCCCAAGTGCCGCAAATAATCCAGCTTCTCGGTTAACCCCCGAATGTCGCCCGTTCCCGATCCAGTTGTATCATTGAAACTCTTCGGATATACCTGATATACCGTTGATTTCTTCCACCACGTGGACGGCTCCTTATTTTTTGAACTCATGTTAACGCCTCCAATATGTTGTATTGCCCTCATCTAACCCACCTGTTAGCTTCTTCATCTATATTACATAAGTAAACATGTATATACAAGTTGAAACGAAAATTTGGTTGATGTACCTCTTCTACAACTTCCCCATAAATAGTTACTCTGTAACAACTAATTTTGAACTCACGTTTCGTAAATCCACTGATAGCAGTCTTTATTCACGAGAATGAGAACGCAAAAAAAGACGATACGGATCAACTCCGCTTCGTCTTTTTGTTTGAATATGTGAACATCGTTACAGTGAAATGGACTCACCAGGGGCCAGCACACGACCCTCTAATCCTTTGGAAGCCAGTTGCTCTACAAAATGCTCCGCATCCTGACGAATCGCAGGGAAGGTATCGTAATGAACGGGAATCGTCAATTTGGCGTTAAACCATTCCGCTGCCTGCAATGCATCTTCAGGCCCCATCGTATAATGTCCACCAATAGGCAGGAATGCAACATCGATTTGATGCCGATCCCCAATCATCTTCATATCGCCGAACAGGCTTGTGTCGCCAGCATGTAGAACCGTTTTACCACCGATATCAATGATAAATCCCGCAGGCAAACCTGCATACATAATGCGCTGTTCCTCTTCCAGCACAATACCGGACGTATGGAATGCCTGAATCATTTTCGCTTTGGCAAATTCCAGATCCACCGTACCGCCCATATTCATGCCAAGGGTATCCAGCCCCTTCCACGACATATATGTAGCCAATTCCACAATCGCCACCACTTTGGCATTATTGGCTTTGGCAATCGGTTCCGCATCCAGAATGTGATCCATGTGCGCATGTGTCAACAGGACAACATCCGTCTTGATGTCCTCTGGTTTAGTTACCGCTAACTCATTGCCACGCAAAAACGGATCAATCATGAGTGATTTATTTTCTGTGCCCAGTTGTACACTGGAGTGTCCGTGATACGTAATATTCAACAATTCATATTCCTCCTGACATTGATATAAGTTGTCCTCTCCGTTGTTCACACTTCCACTACGATGACAGAATAACCTTCCAATCGCTGTTATCCCCAGATTTTTTGATTACCTTTTAGTCAAGGTTAAAATCCGATGATAAAGGCGAGCGCTTCGCTTTTTCAGGTTTTTTCTGTCCTCTCCGTGTCTGTGTGAACAAAAAAATCCAACTTATATTTTTAGATTATTATAATTCAGAAAGCTTTGCGAGCGCAAAACTGTCATCCTTGTTACGTTCGTCAGCTAGCTATGCATATTAATCACTTCCACACGCCGCTTGCGCATTGCTTACTCGCCGCTTGTACGCTTTTTGCAATACACCCTTGCTTCATACGGCTGGAGCAAGATAGCTCCTTCATCCGTAGAATAACGTCTGCTCACGTTGCCGATCATTAATTTGCAGTCTTCTGCATTCCAGCCTTCCGGCCATGCCATCTCTGGTTCATTTACACTGAAATTCATCAGAATCAACCATTGTTCATCATCACGTGTACGTGTGTACGCATAAATCTCCGGGTCACCCGGCAAAAGCAGTTCATACGCGCCATAGATTAACACATGATTTTGCTTACGCAATGTGATTAATTTTCGGTAATAATGCAGAATGGAATGTGGGTCCGTCTCCGCATCCGCCACATTGATGTCCTTATAATTGCTGTTCACTTCGATCCAAGGATTACCTGCCGTAAAACCGGCATGCTCGGATTCATCCCATTGCATCGGTGTTCGTGCATTATCCCGGCTCTTCAGCCAGATGGCCTCCATCACCTCATGCTTGGATTTCCCTTGCCCGATATAGTGATTGTAATAATTTTTAGTTTCGATGTCCCGGTATCGGTCAATGTCAGGGAAAGCTACGTTGGTCATGCCAATCTCTTCTCCCTGATAGATGTACGGCGTGCCTTCCAGCGTTAACATCCAGGTTGCCAGCATCTGTGCAGAACGAACTCTGTATTTACCGTCATCACCAAAACGCGAAACCGGGCGCGGCTGATCATGATTGCCCATATAGTTGGCGTTCCAGCCCCGGCCGTGCAACACCGTCTGCCAGCGGCTCATGATTTCTTTTAGCTCTGTCAGCTTCCACGGTTTGTAATTCCATTTCCCTATACCAGAGGACTCAGCATCCACAAACATGTGCTCAAACTGAAACACCATATTCAATTCATCCCGATCCGTACCTACATAAGCTAGAGCCTGCTCAGGCCCAAGCCCAGAGGTTTCACCCACCGTCATCGGGCCGTATGGCTTCAGTATCATCTGATTCAACTTGCGGAGGATGGAATGTACCTGCTCCAGATTGGAAAACAGCTCATATGCCTGCACCACAGGCAGGTTGTTCGGGTTATGTGCATTTGGCAAGCCATCGGCTTTGGCAATATGGGCAACTGCGTCAAAGCGGAAGCCATCCACCCCTTTTTCCAGCCACCAATGTACCATTTCGTACATTTCTTCAGCCATCTCCGGATTATTCCAGTTCAGATCGGGTTGATGCTCAGAGTATAGATGCATGTAATATTCGTTCGTTTCCGGATCATGCTTCCATACTGAACCCCCGAAATAAGACTCCCAGTTGTTCGGCACCTGCCCGTTTTTACCGGAACGCCAGATGTAATAGTCGCGTCTTGCATTGGTTTTGGAAGAACGGGATTCCGCAAACCAGGCATGTTCATCCGAAGTATGATTTAGCACAAGATCCATCATGATCTTGAGCCCACGCTTATGCGCTTCGGCAAGTAGCCGGTCAAAGTCCTCCATCGTGCCGTATTTTCGTAAAATCGCGTAGTAATCTCGGATATCATATCCGTTATCATGACCTGGTGAATCATAGATAGGACACAGCCAGATGACATCCACGCCGAGTTTTTGCAAATAATCAAGCTTTTCATAAATCCCCTGCAAATCGCCATATCCGTCTCCGTCACTGTCCTTGAAGCTACTCGGATAGATCTGGTATACCACACTTTCCTTCCACCAAACGATAACACCCACCTCGCTTTCTTCTCTTGTGAAGCAATTCACCCGTTAATATGTTTTATCCGAAAAGAAACCCTTATAAACACCTGAACTCAGGTTTTATACAAAAAGACAAAAGACCCGAAACCGCAATCATAGCACGCGATCAGCTTCGAGTCTTTCTTGACCTTGTTTTCCCGCCATATAAGCAGTAAGGTCTATTTTATCGGGATGTAGATCTTCATGTCTAACCGCTCAGGTGTTGATTTCCACACATCGGTCACTTCAAAGTCCGGCCCCTCCCGGCGCTCATACTTGGAAGCTGGCAGCCAGCTTCCGTAGATCATTTTGCGCACATCCTGCTCTGAGCCTTCGGTTGTAAACTCGGCATACAGCCCGCCTGGAATCTCCAGATAGGTATATCCGGGTTCTAAGGAATCACCGCTTCCTGAGCTCTCTTCGCCAACGATAAATGAAAATGCCCCATCCTCCTGAAAATGAGCCGCAACACCATACGCCATATCAGGGCGAATTCGCTCTGGAATGTTCATAAACTTCTGCTCACGCCCAAATTCATGATAGAATCCGGGAATCTCTGTATAATGTTGCTCTGAATTCAGGTTGGTCTTATATTCATATCCAATGATCCGGATCGGCTCCAGCGTCACCATGCGTGGCGGATTCATATGGAACGCGGTGCCAAGCCGTAAACGATATTCATTAAAATCAATACGTTGTTGCATGAATTCCTCTGTTAAAGCCTTCTGCTCCAGCTTGCGAAACCGCGCCGGTGTGATACCAAAGTGCGTATCGAAAGCGCGGGTAAAGGCTTCCTGCGAATGATAACCATAGCTAAGGGCAATCTCAAGTACACCCTGCGCCGTGTTTCTCAAAGTCGAAGCAGCCTCCGTTAGTCTTCGTCTGCGCAAGTATTCCAGAACAGTAAAACCTGTAATTGCCTGAAACAAACGTTGAAAATGAAATGCCGAAAAACTGGCGGCCGCCGATACATCCTTCATGTTGAAAGGCTCCTGCAGATGCTTCTCTAGATGCTCGATGGCAAGCTGAATACGTGCATAGTGATCCATATGTCCCGTCTCCTATTCATTTGCGTGATATGTAGTCTACTTTGTCTTCCGTGCTGGTTTGTTTCTTCCCTAAGTATGACTGAAATGCCCCAGCATTTTTTGATGCTGAATGCGAACTTATGGTATTCATAACAAAAATCTCTTGTTCCTGTCCGCAGCCCTGCAGCGAACTTCCCACTGCCAGGCGCAGACATCAAACAAGAGAGAGTGAACTTCCGTTTGTAAAGCTAATTTAAAAGCTAATTTATCAGTTCTATTTTTTTAAACATGCTTCTTCTCTACACTAACCATTCCAGTGCCCGGACACAGGATGAATACCCCATATATCGGTTGCATACTCACTGATTGTCCGGTCACTGGAGAAAATGCCTGAATGTGCTGTGTTAAGCACAGCCTTGCGAGTCCAATCCGAAACATCACGATACGCTTGATCAATCGCTACATGTGCGTTAGCATACGCTGCAAAATCCCGTAATACAAAATATTCATCCCCATGTGCGAGCAAAGAGTCATAAATATCCCAGAACTCCCCATCCCGATAACAGAATGCCCCCGGATGCACCAATTGCTCCACGACTTCACGAATACGTTCATCCTGATCCACGATTTCGTTCGGACGGTAGTTACCGTTCCGATAATATTCCAGCACTTCGTCGGCACGCAAGCCATAGATGAACATATTCTCTTCACCGACCTGCTCTGCCATCTCCACGTTTGCCCCATCCATCGTGCCAATCGTCAGTGCGCCATTCATCATAAATTTCATATTACCTGTACCCGAGGCTTCTTTCCCCGCTGTCGAGATCTGTTCACTGACATCTGCCGCAGGGATAATTTTCTCGGCAAGCGAGACAGAGTAGTTCTCCAGGAAAAAGACCTTCAACCGGTCATTTACCGCTGCATCGCGATTCACGGTATCTGACACCGTATTGATCAGTTTGATGATCTTCTTGGCAAAATAATAACTTGGCGCGGCCTTTGCTCCAAAAATAAACGTGCGCGGCACCATATCAAACGACGCATCGCTTTTCAACTTGTTATACAGATGCATTACATGCAGAATGTTCAGGAGCTGTCTTTTGTACCCATGCAGCCTTTTCACCTGCACGTCAAACACGGAATCCGGGTCAACGGGTACACCCGTGTGATCCAGGATGTAGGACGCCAGACGGTTTTTGTTATCTCGTTTGATTGCACGAAATTGCTCCTGGAACGCGGATTGATCGGCGTAATCAGCCAGTTGCTCCAGTTTGCCTGGTTCCGTGATCCATTCATTGCCGATCGTCTCTGTAATAAGATTCGACAGCTTCGGGTTGGCATGCATTAACCAGCGACGGTGTGTAATACCATTGGTTTTATTGTTAAAACGTTCAGGGTACAGGGCATAAAACGGCGCCATCTCCCGCTCTTTCAATATCTCCGTATGCAGTGCAGCCACACCATTGACACTATGACTTCCTACGATGGCAAGGTGTGCCATGCGAACTTGATCATTCGCAACAATCGCCATATGCTCAATTCGTTCGTCATCACCCGGATAACGATCTAAGAGCAACCCGCAGAACCGTTTATTAATCTCTTCAATAATCATATAAATACGTGGCAGTAGCTTGCTGACCATGGATACAGGCCATTTTTCCAGCGCTTCGCTTAGTGTCGTGTGATTGGTATAAGATACCGTGCGGGTAGTAATATCCCACGCTTCATCCCAGCCGTAGCCTTTATCATCCATTAGAATTCGCATCAGTTCGGGAATGACCAGCGTAGGATGGGTGTCATTGATATGGAAGGCCACTTTGTCCGGCAAGCGGTCATAAGACAGTCCCAGCTTGCTAAATGTACGCAGCGCGCTCTGCACTCCTGCGGAACACATAAAATACTGCTGTTTCAAACGTAGCAACTTACCTTCGTATTGGGAATCATCCGGGTACAGGAATTCCGAGATCGACTCCACGGAACGGCTGTAATCCAGGTATCCGTAATAGTTCGATGGGGTGTCCAATGACGTCTCCCGTTTCGGCTCCGCACTCCATAACCGTAATGTGTTCACATGGGACTGGCCATAACCGATAACGGGCACATCATACGGTACGGCAACAACCGATTCAGCATCCTTTGTCACGAAACGGTAATGTCCATCCTGCTCATAGGCTTCAACCCGGCCCCAGAACTGAACTTCCACCTTTTTGTCTGGACGGCGAACTTCCCATTCATTGCCCTTATCCAGCCAGTTATCAGGTAATTCTACCTGATTACCATTAATAATTTTTTGCTCGAACAGACCGTATTTATAGCGGATACCACATCCATGTCCCGCATAGCCAAGTGAGGCCAAGGAGTCCAGGAAACAGGCAGCAAGCCTTCCGAGTCCTCCATTGCCTAGCCCTGCATCTGCTTCCTGTTCCTCAATACATTCCAGTGAAAAGCCAAGTTCCGCCAGACTGTCACGAACCAGTTCCAGCTCATTTACGTTTAGCAGATTGTTACCGAGCAGACGTCCAATCAGAAACTCCAGCGAGAAGTAATACACCTGTTTATCCTGACGCTGCTTGAATCCCTGATTCGAGGCTGCCCAGTCCTGACCCACATATTCCCGAATCATACTGCCGAGCACATGGTACACATCTTCCTTGGTAGCTTCTTCAATTGGTTTGCCCAGTTTGCTGACGAGATTCCGTTGAAAGATCGATTTGAACGTTTCTTTGTTGTCAAACAAAAGTAGGTTCCTCCCGGTGAAATCCTGCGGGTGAGGACGGTTCGTGACTAGTTCGAAGGCATGCGGTTACACCTTTTAAAGCTGGACGTTGGAGCCGAGCACCCGTTTCAGTCACGAATCATTCTTTCGATCGCTGTTGTCTCTTCCATTTCCTGATCACCTTTTACAAGGTTGAAATGGAGAGACAAAGGCGAACGCTTCGCTTCTCCAGAATTGATTTCGTTCCCTCCACTGCGTCTGCACCAACATAGCAACTTTGACGGTAGCACTTCATACGTTCAAACAGACACGAACCTGAAAACTTACCCGCAGGATTTTATTTTTTTATATATAGTTATGGATGATATCGGACAGATTTCGGCTTTAAATAATAGTGCTTTTGGCTAAAATATACGGGTTCGACGGGGCACCGATTAACGTCTGCCCGCCGGTCAGCTTCACATCTTTATCCAGAATGACATTCTCCAGCACAGTCCCCTCGCCAATATAACATTTCTGCATAATGATCGAACCCTTAATCTTCGCACCCTTAGCCACATGCACACCCCGGAACAGGATGCTGTCATGCACTTCACCGCCTACGATGCAGCCATTGGCAAGCAAGGAATGTTTGACATCCGCCGATTCCAGATATTTGGCGGGGGCTTCGTATTTGATTTTGGTTTGCACGGGATCTTCTTTGAACAACTGTTCATATTGTCCTGTATTCAGCAGATCCATGCTATTACGGTAATAGCTGTCAATCGAGTTAATTACGGCATGATATCCTTCGTAGGCATAAGCTGCAATCTTCAATCCACTCGGGTTTTTCAGGATGGCGTCACGGAAGAAATGAGTCTCCCCATGTTCAATGCAGCGCTGCACCTGTTTAAGGAAAAGTTCTTTTTCCATGATGAAAATCTCCGTATATATATTCGTATGGTCAGCACATTGGTGAATGTCCACCACATTGCCATCTTCATCATGATCGACTTTGACGCAGGATTCATGCTCAGGCAGCACTTGGTCTACTTTTTTGCAAACCAGCGTGACGTCAGCTCCCTTACGAATATGATACTGGTATACATCCTGAAGATCGGCCTTGGTCACATGGCGGCTGCCTGCGTGCACAACGTATTGCCCGGCGCCTCTGTGGAAGAAATCCAGATTGTTGTGAAAATGTTGCAAATCCCCCTGCGATGTGTCCGTTGGATCGTTCCAATCCGGAGGAAGAATAAACATGCCACCATGTTTGCGGTCCAGATCCCAAGGCTTACCGTCACCCAGATGATCCATCAGCGAACGGTATTTGCGGCGAACAAAGACGCCAATGCTCTCAATACCCGCATTCATCATATTAGACAGGACAAAATCAATCAGACGATAACGCCCGGCATAAGGTACCGCGGCTCCGCAGCGAAAGTACGTCAATTCCTTCAATTCTTCCAGTTCATGGTCAAGGTTAATAACTCCAATTAGTGATTTCATGCCGCGCACCGTCCTTTGCCAACATTTTGGTCAATCAATTTGCTATGCCTTGACGCAATTGTCTTTCCAATTCTTCCTGATCTACCAGTAAGATGTCACTCTCGTCTCCAGGCGCGGGGGCAATCTGGGTTCCATCCGGAATGACTAAGCCTTCGGCGATAATAGCGTTGTGAATGGACACGTTACGGCCAATTTTGACCCGTGGCATAACAACGGAATCGATTACTGCACTGTTCTCTCCCACCTCAGTTCCATAGAACAGGACGGAATGATTCACCTCACCGTGCACGATGCTGCCCTCACTGATGATGCAATTGCGCACCTTGGCGGCAGGAGATATATATTGAGCAGGCTGGTTCGGGTTACGGGTGAAAATCCGCCAGTTGGGATCATTCAGATTCAGGGGTGTCTCCTCGTCCAGCAGATCCATATTGGATTCCCACAGACTGCGAATGGTTCCAACGTCTTTCCAGTATCCTTGGAACGGGTAAGCAACTAAAGATTTGTCATTTTCAAGCAACAATGGAATGATGTCTTTACCAAAATCGTAGGAGGTGGATGCCTGCTGTTCGTCCTGAATCAGGAAACGTTTCAGCACATCCCATTTGAAGAGATAGATGCCCATGGAAGCAAGCGTGCTTCGGGGCTGTGAAGGTTTTTCTTCGAACTCATAAATGCTGTAGTCTTCATTTGTATTCAAAATGCCAAAGCGGCTCGCTTCTTCCAGCGACACGTCAATCACGGAAATGGTGCAGTCGGCATCTTTTTCCTTGTGATACTGGAGCATCTTGTCGTAGTCCATCTTATAGATATGATCACCGGATAGAATCAGCACATGTTCGGGATCAAATTGTTCAATAAAGTTCAGGTTACGGTAAATCGCGTCAGCAGTCCCGCGGTACCAGTTACTTCCATCTTCCCGTTCATGGGGAGGAAGCACATAAACCCCGCCATTTTTACGATCCAGGTCCCAGTCACTGCCAATACCGATGTAGGAATGCAGTACAAGTGGTTCATATTGGGTCAACACACCCACGGTATCAATACCTGAATTCGAGCAATTGCTCAGTGGAAAATCAATAATGCGGTAGGTTCCCCCAAAATAAACAGCGGGTTTTGCCAGTGATTTCGTCAATCCCTTTAATCGTTTCCCCTGCCCTCCGGCGAGCAGCATCGCTACAACCTCTTTTTTTGCCATCATTACAGCCTCCTCCACGTGCATTCATTCTGATTCATTTCAGAGCCCATAATCGATATTCTGTTGTGAAAACACGGCTGTCTTGATTAGGAGCATGCTGTACAGATGTGTAACGGAATAAAGACATCATTCATATGTAACCGGACGTCTTTCGTTAGATGATCACTGGAATGTTGATGCGGCTCGAATTAATGATCCAGTTTGGTTCGAATTTCTTTTCAAATGCAAATAATGCGACGATGGTGTGTTTTAATGCATGTAGATGGTGTTGGTGTTGCAGAGCATGTTGATTGTGTAGAAAATGACTTGGCTTGCATTGTAGACTGTGCTAATGATGGGTAATGAAAAATGAGCTTATTACCCATTAAACAGGAATTCGATCGGGGAATCTTGCGGTAACAGCAAATTTGAAAAAAAATCAGGGCATCGCTGGTTTGAACCTTACGCGCTCCTGTAACGCCGCTGTTATTTTAATCTATTCGATAAATACGAATTAAAATCCTCTTGGTAATAATATGGAAACCAACTGAAAAAACTAAACCTTTTCTCCTATGAAACTAACAAAACAGGTCTTATGAATCAGAAATGGGCAATTATTTTGTAAATTTTTAGAGGAATATAATAGAAATGTGTCGAATATCAAAGGTGGTATGAAAGTAAGATCAAGACATTCAGCAATGAATCGAGAAATTACATACTAATAACTATAAATTATTTGGAG
>NZ_JACLIC010000031.1:0-70204 GCF_019748695.1 Paenibacillus cucumis (ex Kampfer et al. 2016)
TTTTTCAGGGATCTGAGATGCATTAAGATTTCTATCTCAATAACAATAGTGGCGTTAAAAAGGAATAATCTGTATCTCATCTTCACCCACTAATATTTCTTTCGCCACCATTCTAATGATGTTTTGCTTATCCTCGAACGTCAATTCATCTGGGTTCAGGTCCAGGTAATACTCCAGCGTTTCGGACATCAGGTTTCTGCTACTTTCGAAACGTTGTTCGTCCTCCTGTTTGTCCTGTAGTTCCGTTAAACGTTTGGACAAGGTCTCTTCCCGTTCAGACAACTCCCGAAGTTCCTCTCTGATTTCTTCTTCTCCAATACCCAAATCAGATGAGAATAACTTAATGACTCTTTTGCGTGCCGCTTTTGTTTTCTCGATGTCCTGTTCAACGCGTTCAATCTCATTGTCCATGTATGACACTTGTGTTTCTTCCATCGTTGATGCTATCTCTTCTGGGTTGTTGAGCCAATTCAAGATCGTGTCCCAAACCATATCGTCTATTTTAGCGCAGGCAATTTTCCGGCCACATCCCTTTTCTTTGGCACCGACAGAGTTCTTTTTGTCTGTGTATTCATAGATATATTTGCTCCAGTATTTTGACTTGCGCCCAGTCATGGTATTTCCGCATTTGGTACACCGCAGGAGGCCGGACAATAGATACTGGTGCATAGACTCCTTGGTGTGTCGTCTTCGTGTTTCTCCAAGCAGTTTCTGGACATGTTCAAACTTTTCAGGTGATATGATCTGCGGTACATCTACATAGATCCATTCTTCTTTGGGTCGCATAGTCATAGACACTTTAAATTCAGGAGCGCGGTATTTATTGCCAATCATACCTTCGGTATTCCACTTATTCTGCGGCATTCTGCCTGTGTATGATTCATTCATAAGGATTTGTCTTACAACATTCCTGTGCCAAACCTCAGCTCCGCGTTTAGTGGGTATGAGATTGTCCGTTAGGTATCTGGCGATACCGTTCATACCATTAGCGACATGATTCGGCTTCGTAAATAGTTCGAATATCAGCTGGACTACACGGGCTTCATCCTCATTTATCACATATTCACTGTTCTCTTTATCATAGTCGTAACCATAGGTAAACGTATTTTTGACAACCTTGCCTTTTCGAGCTTTTTCGCGGCGACCACTACTCATACGTTCATTAATTTTAGCTTTTTCAAACTCGGATATAGCACCGCGCATACTATAGAACAACTGACCTTCAGGGGTCTTTGCGAATTCAGTGCTTACAAATACAAGTTCTGCTCCGTTCTTTTCTAATTCATCTGTGATGATGAGTTGTAACATGAGCTTACGCGCGAGTCGGTCCGGGTCCAAGCAAATAACTTTGGTAATTAACCCCTCCTTGACATCTTTTCTAAGCTGAGTAAGGCCTGGTCGCTCCAGAAACTCTCCCGAGTACCCATCATCAACATACTTCTTGACATCACTTGTCCCAGCCTTCTTGATACCTTCCCGGATTTGGTTGTCGATGGAGTACCCTGTCCGTGCTTGTTCCTCTGTTGATACCCTCGCCAGTATTCCGATCATGCTGTATCCTCCCGTATTTTTGATAGAGATAATGATAACAGTCTGACCGGAGTCTGTCATTAGAATCTGAGACGTTAAACCTAACATGCATTGCGCATCACCTCAGCACATCATATGAGCCAAGGGATTGTCCTTATAACGCAAAAAAAGACCCTGCCGCGATAGCAGGGCCTCTCCGTTTAGCTGGCAATTCTGCCACCAGCCTTTTTCGCGTTGTAATCCACAACGGCTTTTTCGATGGATGCTCGAATCTCATCCCCGGATACATCAATCCCTACCGACTTCAATCGATCACTTGCGTATTCGTATGCTTTGTTCAGTTTGACGTCACCCTCAAGATCCTTATACAATGCCTCAGCCCACGCGAATGCTTCCTTACCGATCTTATGCAACAGTTCCCGATCCTTCTCATTGGTGTGTGCATTGTAGTAGATTTCTGCTTTCTTCTGCGCCTTCTTGATCGCCCCGGTAATGACTGTGGTTGCCCATGCGATTAGAGCAAGTACAATCGTTGCTAGATATGGCTGTGCTTGTTCCACAATATCTTTCATCATGTTAATCGCTCCTTATTAATGATATATTTCAACCTTGCTAGGCTCAGCTTTGTCCCAAAAGATACGTGCTCCAAGTAGTTTGGTCAGGTCTCGAGCTGTCACATACCCCACACCGTTAATGTTCTGCGTCTCCACCGGTTCGCCGTTGATGGTTACCTTAGACTTCACGTATCCGATCCGGCCGCCAAGCAGTTCACCAATCGGTCTGGATGGTATCCATGTAATCCCCTTGATGTTGTATCCTGTGTACGTTGATCCGGCATCTGTATGCACGGTTACGGTCATTTCAGGATATGGCGCTGGTACTGCCGACTTCTCAGTTTCAAACGGCACGCCCAAGTATTCGCAGATCCCCTTCGCTACCGCCAGTGCGACACGGTCCTGAAAGTCGTTGTCGAATAGTTTTTGTTCCTCTTCCGGATTAGAGATGAATCCAACCTCTAATAACACCGCGTCCATCTTGGTATCACGGATTACCGCAAAGTTACCATAGCGTGCACCGCGATCCTTAAATCCTGTAGCATCTTGCATATGGCGCTGAATCACTCCAGCCAGAGGTGCGCTGGTTGTGCGGTTGTAGAACGTCTCTGTGCCGTTTGCTGTGGTTGCTGTAGCAGAGTTAGCGTGGATGGAGATAAACAAGTCAGCCGGCTGCTCATTAGCAATCTTCACGCGCTGCCGCAGTTCCAAGAATACGTCTGTGCTGCGGGTTAAACTGAAGTCAATCATCGGATGATTCTTAAACAGTGCTTCCAGTTTTAGCGCCATTGTCAGGTTAAACTCCTTTTCCCGCTTACCTGTTGGTCCAATGGCTCCCGGATCTGTGGCGCCATGACCTGCATCGCCCTTAACCTTGATTTTTTTCGCCATCTTGTAGTACCTCCGTATGGTGTATTTGTTTGCAAGCTGGGCATAGGTAGTAATCGCCCATGATGATAAGTAATATCTTCTTGACAGCATCGCTGTAGCTTGCGGTTTTTCGTTTAAAATAGTCGCACTCCATGGCTCCAGTCCCATTCCTCTCATGATAATTTCCTGATTCCGCATAATGACGATCTGGTTCGCCATGTACGCCTTGATTTCGTTGTCATCCTGGAACATCCAGGGCAGGAACTTCCGCAGTTGCGCCTTCATTTTCCGCTGTTTGAGGATCAAAAAAACGACCGCACCCAATGAGCTGAGGGTCAGGCCGTTCTTGAATAACGTGTGCATGAGGTCTATCACAAAATCGTATAGCATCGTCCACTCTCCGATAGAGCAGTTTATCTCTTATTTCTGGTCCGCAAAATAAAGAAACGAGATGCAGGGTGTCGTCGGATACTGCCGACTCCTGATACTCGTCCTCGTCCATTTCAATCATATCGTCACCTCAATGACAAAAGGACCCGGGATGCTTTCCCAGAGTCCTTTTTAGGGTGTATGCGGTGCTACCGCTATACTCTATCATTTTACCATTTACCTGAGTGGTACGCCAGCCTCTTCCATCATTTGATTGACTGTCATATAGATGTCGTTCATTTGATATTGTATCTCGCGTAGCCGTTCTGTTTTTAGCTTTGGAGTAATAGTTTTGTCAGCCTGTATTTCACGTTTTTGTTGACTCAAATCTGAAAGGCGCTTGTTGAACGATCCCTTTTTAGTCGTTGAGATTGTCTCTTTCAACGTGTCGCTGAACCAACTTGGCAGATTCGCTTTCCCATCTTTGAAATCCTTCGCAGTCTGTTCCATGCGCTCTTTGTACAAATAGTAGTCAGTTGACAGCGTGTTGGTATACTGCGGATCGACAATAAAGTTCTTCAGTAACGTTCCTTTTACGTCGCCCTGTCCAACTTCTGAGGTCAGAGGTAACAACAACCTAGCCGGGTCACCACCATATGAGCGGATCAAGTAATCGATTTTCTTCGGTGACATATTGGTATATTTAGCAATTTCAATCGCCACTTTAGATGTACGTTCGTCATACCGATTAACTGGCGAATTACCTTCGAGTGCTCGTGATTCAATTGGACGCCCAGCGTAGTCAATGTTTGCAGCAGTTGCTACGAATGGTGCGGCTACCGTTGAGTTAAGGCCACCAACAATCATCTGTTCCAATCCTTCTCCCCTTGCAAGTGGTGCTAGTGGGCCTGAAAGTTGTGGTGGTAGGAATGCATTCACTAGCGCTTCTGCAGAACCTTTAAATGCTTGAGGATCATCCAGGTAAACAGATTCCAAGATGTCGGCAAACAGGCCGCCCATCGCTCCGTATTCCATTGGGATAGGAACCTTGTTGAACTTACCATCCTCTGTTTTTCCCAAGATCAAATTACGGTATTTTTCTCGAGCCGGTATGTTTTGGTAATCTGGATCATCATAGTGTGACATCAATTCGAGTGCTTTTGGTAGCAGAATTGTACCTCCGACCAAAGCCATTGTCTTCACAGGGTTTTGTTTCCACTGTACTACAAAACGGCGCAACCCCTGCATGGCTGCATTGGAGTATGGAACGAATTTTTCTACCTGTGTGGCAAGGCTACCGCGACGACTAAAATTTGTTGTGATTTCACGAGATTCATTTAGTGCGGCTGTAATGTTTTCAGGCGTTCGTTCAAACCCTCTACGACGTAGCTCCCCCTGATAAGCCGCAATTCGATTTAGGTTTTCTCCTATATCTCCGAATTTGGCTAATCCTTTGAATGGAGCGGCGATGGCTTTACCTGTTGTTTTGGCAACATTCTGTGGCGATAATATCGGATCTCGGTTTAGTTGCGATATTCCTTTTTTAAGCCCTCTATCACCACGAAGAATTGCCGAGTATCCCCCGCCAACACGACGATAATCCTGAGCTAGTGAGCGAATTTTTTCAACACCAGGAGTTCCTTTTGGTAGAGTATCTGCAATCGAACTAATCAATGCATGTCCTAAATCAACCATATGCATCGCAGGGTTTTTCGATTGGATCAATGCTTGCGGTGTATCCATGAAGAAACCCTTTATTGCAAACATTGGGGCAAACGGACCTGTTGCTGAATATTTAGTTGCAGTACTTAATTTTCCAATTGTATCTAGAACGACGCTAGTCATTTCGTTTCCCATACCGGCCAAAGCTTTGACTGCTTCTGGATCATGAATTTTTAGGTATACGGGCTCCCCTTTGTACATCGCCCTTACAATGTTATCTTGATCCAATCTAGTGCGGCTGAACAACTTATTAAAGTCATCGTTAATCATGTTGACGAAGTCCATTTGATCTCCATCAGATAATACCTGTTTAAGGTTAGGTTGCCCTTTTGGAGACTGTACAATTTCAGCAACACCTCTTAAAGCTCCTGGATTTTTACGCACTTCATCAATCAAAGACTGCATAGAACGATTTCTGAACGATGCATTCACCCATGCTCCAGTAGATTCAATAATTGTTCTCCGAGGATCAACTATATTTCTTACTGAACCAGTAGGGCTAACCTCTTTTATTGGAGCTTTTTGTCCGCTGAATGCATTATTTTGTTTCATTGTAAATGGTTGCGAAAATTTTTCTGACAAATTAAATTGACGTTGCATTGGAGCGTAATTCGGGTTATTTTCACGCAAAGTGTTAAATAATTGCGGTGAAATAAGTCCTTCATCTACACCATAAACTTTGAGTAAGTTTTCATTGTACCGATTCCAGTCATCTGCTATGTTTTTGAATTCTGGATTTCGGATTTCCGTTTCTCTAAGTTGTCTCTCGAGTTTTTCTGTAGTCATATTTAGGTTTTTAGCATACACTCGCTCGCTTCTACTCATACGTGTAACTGCATGACGTTGAATAAGGTAATCTACGAAGCGTTTAGATTGTCCGCGCGGCACCTTATCGAATATTTCTTTCAAACTTTCACCAATGATACGTCCCTGTGGATCAACAAATTTATCATTGATTATAGTATTTGCCACGTTATTTGCTCTGTTGGCATCCATAGATTGATTATATGCCTTCATACTTATTTTTTTAATTGGGTTTAAGAAGTCAACTGAACTGTGATAAGCAGCCCGAGCCGCCGCCTTACCTTCTGCAATTGTACCTTCTGTATCACGTCTAATTCGATTACCAACAATTTGATCCTCTGTGCTGATTGGATTTACACCTTGTCTGCGATTGCTACCAAATGGCGAGATCCCTACGCCCTGATTACCAAACAGGTTGGTGAACCAGTTTTGTTTTGCCGCGTTGGCTGCAGGTTGATAATCCTCCTGATAATTAAGCGGTGCTTCCGGTTCTGGTGCAGGTGTCGTTTCAGGCGCACGTTGAGTGGCCGATGGTGATTCGAATTCACGTCCAGGTCGGCTATTCAAGAAACCTTCTGATGGAGTAGTATTCTCGGGCACTGGTGTAGATTGTTCCGTCTGATACCTACGTACCGCCTCAGTTCTTGGATTTACCGAACCGCTGCCACCGGGATTAATAACCTCTGCTTCGCTACTGCGCGTTGGACGGTCGAATGTAAGTCTCTCTTGTGTAACCTTCGCATCATCAGCAATAGTCGGACGTGCCATACGATCTTCAAGACTCTTGACTGGCAGGGGTACGCCATATACATCACGTTGAGCTTGGTTAGACCGTGCACGTTGCATCAAGTCAGGTGTGATCTCACGCCGAGTACTTGCGTATGCTCGATCAATCAACTCCGATAAGCCCGGATCAGTGCGATCTGCCATTGAGGCCCAAAGCCCCTCAAGTTCCTCTGCCTCTCTACCTGGGGTAAATGGTGTCTCGTTGGCTACACGCATCAAGTTCTCAAACTTCTGGCGGTATACATTTGGCGTTCGTGCGATACGCCCCATTGTAGGGCCACTCATTTGTCCAGCAGGAAGCCCCAAAGGTTCAGGCGTCCAATCTGTAGGTTTGATAATCGGATCACGTCCAGCGGCTGTCTGGCCACGTCTGGATGCGGCGTTTAATCGTTCGTCCCCTCGTCCAAGTGGTAATGCCAGTATTTCCTCGGCCTGACGCACACCATTGTTACCCTTAAGTTTGGTCAGTGCATTACGTAGACCAGCGCCTATCCCGGCAATGAGCAAGTCACCACCAGCACCCAAGCCAGCACCTAAAGCGGCGTTTCTCACGATATCGCTATTGCTGTTCTGGCCTTGGATCAATCCCATAGCTGTATTGCTCAGTGCGCCTGTTCCTGCGCCGCGTAAGGCCGTTTCTGCTACTCTGGTTGCTGTTGTAGGGCTTAACCGTGGCAATACCTTGTTAATACCTCCACCGACCATATTCGCCACAGCATTACCGCTACGAGTTGCCAGCATACCATTTGCCGCTCTCCATGGGGCTGTGATCAAGTTACCTCCACCAGATGGGTTAAACCCTGCGCCCAGAACACCACCAGCAATACCTGTTATATCTGCTACTCTATCAGCTGTTGCGTTGCCCGTAGATCCTGGAGCCATGGACGGTGTGCCAAGCAACATACCACCACCTGTACCAACTGCACGAGTGACAAACCCACCCACGGGGTTGCCGTAGGTGAGGTCATTCATGAAGTTGGAGAATGGAGCAACGAAATTGGCTACGAATTTATTTTTCGCCGCACTGTCAGCAATTTTTTGTTTATTTATCTCGTATTGAGATGGCGGTTCAGGATCTGGAAACTTGATCTCAGTTCCAGATGCCCTCTGATAGGTATCCAGGTCATACGGATCTCCAGCAAGAGCACGTCCCAAGGTAGAATTCATGTATCTGTCTGGCCCTTGTTGTGTGAGGGCTGGTGGCAAAGATGACTTTAGCCTGTTCATGTCTGTCTTGTATCCCTTAGCCATCCGATATTGATCGTATATACTGGTCTTTTCCGTTTCTTTTTCCCCGGTTGATGCCGGGAACTTGCTGCTCAGATTCCTGTTCTTTCGATATTCATCGTAGAGAGACATGCCCACACCTCCGTCATCTTAATACCACTTGTTTTTATCCCAGAATTGCAACGCCTTGACCGGATCTCCATATCGATCCTTCACGTATTTCAGGCCTTTTACAGCTTGCTGGTATGGATCGTTCCAGTTTACTGAGCTACCGCCATAGTTCTTGCGCGTGCTGTCCAGAAACTGAAATAACCCGGCTGCAGAAGATTTAGCATTCTTCGCATTCGGGTTAAAGCTTGATTCGCGCGCCACCAGTTCAAGCGCGGGCTGTAGCCAACTTTCAGGATACCCAGCTTCCTTAATCGCTTTGGATACCGCATTGCTGGCAACCGAGTAATTCTGAGGATTTGATTTCGCATCCTTCTGAGCTTTGTAATAGTTGTTGTAAGCCCCACCGTTCCCGTTACTGAAGGATGTGGGGCTTAGAGGTTTCCCGGACCACTCATGTATTCCTGGATCATCGCATCGGTAATACCGTATTTTTTCAATAAGGCTTTCGTGTCTTCGTCAGAAAGGTTCTGAGATAAAATCATATCTGCAAGCTCACTTTTATATGCTGATTCCATATCCTTCTTGGATTGCTTGTTCGTTTCTTTCTCATAATCAAATTGTTCTTTGCGAAGATTCTGAGCTTGTTCATCAATGGCATGATTAAGTCCATATTGGCGTTTATCTTCTTCAAACCTAGCTGAATCAAACGAGTTTTGCCAAGCTTGCTGACCTTCTGCGAAATCTTGTTTCCTTGTATTGAAACTATTTTCCCAAGATGTTTGTCCCTCATTGAAGGTTTGTTGACGATCACGGAATTGATTATCAAGACCTGTTTGTTTCTCGTTGAAGTTCTGTTGGCGTGTCTGCATTCCCTGATTGAATTGCTGACCTTGACGATCCATATCAACCTGCTGGCCTTGGAGTGTGCGTCCAATTCCTGCCTTGCTTGCGTTGGAATATGAAGTATTCGCGCCCAGTTGGGATGTATCTACACCCAACACACTCAATTGATCACGGATGCCGTCAGCCTGTTTGCTGAGTCCAGCGCGAGCATCCTTCGTGATTCCCTTCGCTTCTGCTTGCTGTTTCAGACCAAGCAAGTTGTTGAGTAGATCTCGTGCCTCTGGTGTGAGGTAGTTCCCCGTCAATCCAGCATCTGCCCGAGCGTTGTCCAGTCCACGTTGATTCTGGTCAGCCAGATAGCCGAGTACATTAAATGAGTTGTTAAACTGGTTCTGGTCACGGGCATCATAGAGTCCTTGCTGATTGGACATTAAGCCCATCAGGTTAGCGAGGTTGCCTATCTTCTGCTGTTCCGCTGCTTGATTTGCTGCAATTAGCTGAGGTATAACCTGTAATTGCATGTACTCGTTGGCATCGTTCTGGATACCTTGTGCGCGATCTGACAAAATAGATGAACGTCCAAGACCAGACGCGCCAAGCGCCTCCTGTGCAGTCCGTATGCCCTGCTGTGTGTTACGTTGCGCCTGTGCTTGATAAGCGGCATATTCTGGAGAGGCATACGGGTCATATGCCGCAGGGTTGTTTATACCTTGTGTCAGCTGTGCCAATACATCGTTGATCTGTGTGTCATATGGATTTACCGTTGCTTGTGGATTCGTCACCCGATTCATGATGGTGTTGGCTTGATTGAGCTGGTTCACCTGTCCTTGGATGGAGTTCAGGTTACCTTGTGAGGTGTATGAAGTACCACCAGCGTTTACTTGTGGTCTGATCACATTTTGTCCATCAATAGTGACGTATCCGTTGTTGTATCCGATACGTTTGTTATCTACGCCCATACCGTTGAGTGCTTGGCGTACACCGATGTTGTACAAACTGGACGGACTGGCCGGAACCGGGTTCTGCACTTGCTGTGACTGCTGAACGATATTCTGCGTAGATGTTGGAGTAGTGGTCTTCGGTGTCGTAACAGCACCAGCACCCACCGCGCCGGGTTGTACCACTGTTCCTGTTGTTTCGTATACCGCCATGTTATCACTCCTTTGCAATAGAAAAAGGACCCCGTATGGAGTCCCTATCTGTATGGATTATTTATTTCAGTGATGCCAGTTGTGCTTCAAGATCAGCAAGTTCTTTTTTTTGCTGTTCTTTGAACGATTTAGCTGACTCTATATCTTCTTCATGCGCTTTGATGATCGGGTCCATACCAATTGCACCTGCGGCTTTTCCGGACTTAGCGTATTCTAACAATGTTGAAGAATTAGCAATGCTGTTATCAGCATTAGTTATTTTCCGTTTCGCTGTTTCGATAGCATCTTCAACTTTCTTTTTTTCTTCATTTCTTTTATTTTCAATCTCTGCTGCTTTTTCGGCTTCTTCCTGTTGCTGTTTGGCGATTGCGGCCATTTCCTCGTTAGACAATACGTCTTCTGGAGAACTCAACTTTATCTCATTACCTTCCACAGTTACCCCCAGTCCCAGCGAATTTGCCGCGGTTCTAACAGGCACATAACTTGTGCCGCCAATCACTGGAGCCTCGCCGATACTTTTATTATTAAATGTCACTGCCATGACCTTACCTACTTTATTGCCTAGCAGTTTTGATGTTGCTGCACTGATATCTCCTGAGAATGAGATTGCTATGCCAAGCACCACGCCGCTCGTTACTAGACTTAAATTCTTAATCCACTTTTTCATCACGCACACACCCCTGTGTTAGATTTTGCCAACATCATAGCACAATCTACTAGATTTGGGTATGTGTATGTGTCGGAGCCACTTGCCATGTTACCGTACCGCCTCCAGAAACCATCAGTTGTGTGCCAGCTGCAATACCGTGGTTGTGACTTCCGCTTGATCCTGTAGACACCCCAGCAGAAGCTTTTCCGAGAAGCATAGAATACAGAGTCTGATTGGTTGAAGAATCTTTGAACTGGTCAAATGGTGTGATCACATCATAAACATTTGCTCCTGGAGAGAGATAAACGTTTCTATTAGAACTGATTCTAATATCCGCGCTTGTTGCTCCTAAAATTGCGGATGATCCAGATACGAACATAAACATGTTTGAACTTGGAGCAGAAAATAAAAGTTGTGGCGACATCGAAGAACCTAATGCTAGCACAGCCAGATAATTCGTAGCCGATGCATATGCACCGAATAAATTTTCATCAGGATTCATCTCTACCCTTGGGTATCCATTCGAACTTTGAATCACTGCACCCGTGGTATACATCTTTCCGCCCTTCGTTACTCGCCAAGGCGCTGTGTTAGGATCAGTTGATCCAGCCCACAATCGGATATCCGTTGCTGCACTTCCGGATGTGGTCATGCCCACGTCTCCGTCTTTGGATGCCAGCGTGTCGTTTTGTACACGCCAGCCGCCAACCTCGAACATATTCTCGCTATCCAGTCCGTTCTCCAACAGGAAGTTCAACGTTCGTTCCAGACGAATCACATACGTCTTCACTTGCTCCAGATCAGCGTCCTGATTAAGCGGTGGTATCTGTGGTATCGGCACGTTGGATCATCCCCTCGACGGCTCTGTATGCCTTTTTGAGACCTTCTGCAGATTGTTGCAGTTCATGATGTGCATCATGATCATCAGCCGCCTCAGCCGCCACCATGTCCATTTCAATGTTAAAGAGGCGGCCTCGGTATTCCAGCAGGCGCGCCTCGATCATTATATTTTTTTGTTCCTGGGTGAGTTCCATGTTTATCCTCCTTAGTGTTGAACCCGGCAGACTCGGAAATAACGTTGCCAATTGTAAATCGTGATACGACCCGTACCGGATATTCTGAACCGCATCCAGTGTGTCAGTGGAGTCGTGTCTAGTGGGATGATGGCATTTTTGTTCAATGCGACCAGATCCGCATTTAATGGATTGTAGGAGACGGGTACAAATGTTTCACCGCGATCATCCACCGAAAAAGAGATTGTATATTGTGTCGCTGGGTAAAACACTCCCTGCAAGTGGATTTCTTTGTACTCCTTTTCCGCTTCCGGCATACCCTCGTCAAATGGTTTCGTTGTGATACTCCACGCTCCAGCAGATGTATTCGCATTGATCTGGTAGGTTTGTCCAGCATCGTTCCCTGCGTACGTTTCGTTGTTGAACCTCACACCATATCTAAAGTTTTCGTTTTGGCCAGGCACTCTCCAAATCTTATACCTCAGATCATAAACGAGCCTTATATTGGGCTGAGATGCACTATCAATCACAAGGTTTAGATAATATCTATTTCCATCGTGAAATGCGCTGCAACGATCCAAATAACTTGGATTAATGCGGTCTATATACTTTCGAACGGGCTCACCGATAGGCACGGGAAAACCGCCCTGGAATAGATATACATCGGATTCTCCAAGCCACATCAATGTATCGCCAACCTCTTGAACCGTTTTGAACGATACACAACCCACATCATTGGATATCTCCTTGACCTTGTAGTTGAAGTAATTTGTTCCCTGCACGACTGCCATGGAGTCACGTTTCCATACATACTTATCACCATAGAAGTTTTTCAGTGCTGTAATATTGCCGCCGCGCTCTGTGTAGTACTGCAAGAACCCACTGTTCTCGGTGGACGTCCAATCGGCGGCATTTTGGAACCCTGAAAAGAATAAAGTGTCATCTACCGCCATCCAAACACGCACCGTGTCGTTTGTAATATATTTTCCTTTTGGTGGAGTCCCGCCCAAAGTTCCGAGTGCTGAACCTGTCCAGTACTGTGGATTGTCTATTCCATTCGTCAATATCAGAGCCGGTGAACCAGCTACTTCAAAGTTCGTCGCATCCCAGTCAGTTGCACTAAAAGTCCCTGATATAGAAAACCACGATGTACCTCCAGCGTTGTACTGTAGTGCAGTACCTACAGCCCTAATTATCTGGCTCGTGCCGAAATTGGTTAACAGATACGTAGTTGATCCACCGCTTGAACCTAACACTGAATGACTGCGTGATGTGGAGAGGTAAGGATAATCATCCGTGTCAAATCCAACCTCGTCGACACTCTGTGTGTCTGGCAAACCAAAAGGTTCGATACCTTGATTAATCCCTCCACTAAAATTACTCTCTGCCCTCTTTTTGGATTGTCGTCCTCGCGTGATTGTCATCTACTCACCCCACGGATACACTGCATTACGCCGACCATATCCATACTTGGTAGCCACATGTCCACGTCTGCGAGGCATCTTGTCCTGCGGCTTGGTGTATTCAGGGTAAGGTGTGCGGTATAGGCTCTTGTAGTCCCTAAGAAGGGCCAGGTAATCGGCTGCGAACGCGTTCTTGTCGTCGTACTCCCCACGAGCCCGAGCGATACGCTCAAGGCAACCAAGCACCAGCAGTTCTTGAAAGTCCTCTTCGAGATCCGGAATGCGGTCCAGTTGAGACGCGGTTAGTTCGGCCGGACGACGGTTGTAGTATACGAATACCTTGCGGCCCTCATCTTCTAGCTTCGGTAATGGATTGATGAAGATGTTTTGGTTCGCTCCGATGCTGTAGAACCTTGAAGAATCTCCTACATCTTCATTCGATTCTATGGATACAAACCGCAGATCATCGTATCGGTCACGACCTGCCTTGGTTTCTATCACCACCTGTTTGATTCCCATTGGGTCACAATCAGGCGGCAAAGGATAAAATGCAAAGTTTGCACTCAGAGAAATCGAATACGGCAACGCCTCATGTCTTACCGTTTGGAATATTTGTTTTTGTGTTGTATCCATCCATTCTACTTTTTGGGTAATAGAATACGAATTTCGGTAAGATGTATCAATTGTGGTCAATAATTCTTGTACTGTAGGCATTCCCCTACACCTCACTCATTTGTTTGGCTATCTTCCTTGTGGAGATTAAGTAACTTTCTTTCTTCTTCGTCCAGCCTGTTAAATTCCAATTGACATAGTTTAGAATGTTCTACCAAATATGCCTTTCTTGATCTGATCAGCTCCAGTTTCAATGATTCAATAGATTCCACAAGCGAACCTCCTATACATTGTAAAATGGTATTCTTCGTTCTGCCCCACCAATAAAGCATTTAATATAACCAGCCACCTGAGAAGGCGTTGCGCCGCTTGTTCCGGCTGTGGCTGTTGTAGCCGCAGTATGGTTAAGAAGCGATAGCTTTCCGCTTGATATCGTTACGGCCCCTGCTACAGAATCATAAAATATACCTTCCGCGCCACCTGCGTTGTTTAGCTTTATGAATTTATCAGGAGGAACCGACATCGCGATGGAATAGTTAGGATTGATGTTGATTCCGACTGATCCAGGCTGTAATGAAGAACTTTCAAGGTCAATACCGTAGACTTGAGATTTACCTGTAATTCTTATTCCAACAGAATGATCAGATTGAATCAAAATACCCGTCCCTTGGGTGTTGTCTATACTTCCAGTGCGCATAATTAGTCCATACAGCCAGTCTCCAGACTGATAAGAGCCATCCCCGTTTTTGTATCCTGCAGAATATATACCAATAGCCTCGTGGTTCGTAGCCCCACCCCAAGCTACTACAGACATTCCTGTCTTTCTGGTTAATGGGTCGTCAGTACCGTCATATTCATATTTGTTTACTAAGTCGATTTCCAGACCCACCAGTGCTTGGTTGCTTGTGGTACCACTACCGTCTGGCTGAGTGTTTTTTATTTCGATGCATTGTCCATACAAGAAACTGGTATCTGCCCCGAAACCATTGACTTGACTGTACATCCCAACATGATGTTGTGAATTCCCAAACACATTCAGGACGCTGAAAATACCAACCTCTTCGTTTTTTACCGACGCAGATATGCTGTTTCTGACCAAGAGTGCTGACTTTTGAGTTCCGCCAGCTGCTGAAAAGTTGTCCTTAGTTATCGAGAAACTGTTATGTTGTGTCGACGCTAATGGTCTGTAATCAAGGATTTCAACGCTTTGAGGAACTGGTTCTGAGTCGAACAAAATTTCTCTTAGTTCACTATCTGTCCCTGCGTCACCAATCTGAGATATGGCCTTCGTATACCCACCAACAAAAGTAGCATTGTCACCAAATAAATAAATATTTTCATCATTATTGATGTACGTAACAAAATACTCACCAGCCGGGAAAAATATTGCCGTTCTCCCCTGGATGTTTGCCAGATTAACAAGAGCCTGGAGTTTGTTTGTTACGTCAGTACCATCTGGAAAAATGTCGTACGCTGTAACCACATATACCAGTTCTCCCCATAGACGATAGTTCATCATGGCATTTGTATTATTCTGACTCATTAACTCTGATACAGTTGGCATTGTTTCACCTCCATACATAAAAAGGGGAGGGCTAACCCTCCCGCCTTACTTCTGCTGCATTTCTCCCAACTCTAGCAACCGCTCTCGCATTTGGTTAAACGTCTCTGAGAATCGCTTCTGAGAGTCCGTATAGTCCTGCTGAATCTTTGCCTCCGGCACATATGGGAGTGGCTTACGGCGCGATTTGGACGGTTTAGAAGCGCTATCTGCAACAGACCGCGATCTGACTTCTCTCATCCTGATCAGCCCCTAACCACTTTGATATTGTACTGAGCACTGGCAAGGTCAACATCAGCTCCCGTGTTGTTCACGACCCGAATCTTCACCTTGTCTGCTTCAGTGACCCAGCCGAATAGTTGCAGTCCTTGCGTATCAATCAACGGTGCCACAAATACAAAATCCCCAAGAATTGCGCCGGGGACTGTAATGTTATTGGAGGTAGCACCTGCACCTGTAACAACACTCGAAAAATCCACTGTAGCCCGGATGTCATCAACCATCTTCGAGAATAGCGTTTTTCCGTCACTCAGAATTAACTTAGGCATATGAACCCTCCTTATGCTCCTGTACTGCCGACCAGACCGCGCCAGTCTACGTGTGTGCAGTCCCAACGTGCGAAGCCAAACATGAAGAAGTCTACGGTCTTCGGAAGCTTCATAGAGTCGTAGAACGTGCGGTCACGCCAGCCGAATACGAGGTTGTCAATCGATGGATCTCGCAGAATCCATGTCGGACCATCGATGTAGTCCATTACGATAGCAGATATACCCTCAATGGAGTTGATGGTATTTGACATCTCGAACGCTTGGTTTGTTGATCTGAGAATATCGCGTGACGTGTATTCGTTATCCGGACCAACAATAATTTGTTTTGCACGGGACTGAATTTTCACACCAGCTTCATTGACTTGGTTACGTACTTTGGTAAGGCCAAGTTTGACGTTTTCTGGTGTCAGTTCACCAGTAATGAGGTTGTCACCCAACAGTGATGAGTCAGCCAACGGGTGGCTGCTGGAGAACAGTGATACGCCATCGTAACCCACCTGAGTAAATCCGTTGTTAATGACGTTTGCCGCATCAGTTTCGATCGTTGTACGTAATCCACGTGCCAGCATACGAGCCGATCCGTCTTTACCACGTCCGTCCAATACACCGTACAGATCGTCTCGCGTCAGTTCCCACGTTACAGAGTAACCTTTGTCAAACCGACGAGCTTCCAGACGAGCTGTCTCACCTTGATTGATCTCGTCTTCGTTGATCGTGTTACCCTCAGTGTTCTCAGCCCATAGGCCAAATGCACCGATATGCGGGTACGACTCATCTTTCTTCTTCATGTCGTGTACTTTGAATACTTTCTCATACTGCGGTTCAAGTTTCCCGTATTCATCCGCGATGATCTTTTTATGGATTGGCGTCAGTAGTTCTTGAAAGTTATCTCTTGTTAGTTTCATTGTCTATTTCCCCCTTATACCACTTGGATGCGGTTCTTGATTAAAAAGTCGCCGCGAGACGGCTTGTTTGTTACGGTGTTCACCAGTTCGAAGTAACCACCTGTGGTGTCGTCCAGGTTGACTGTGTAGGCGTTAGCGCCCAAGTCAAACACCTTGCCGACATCTGCTTTATCCAGGCTCGTTTTTGTGCCCGTGGTGTTGTGCGGAAATTCGTAGACGCTCATTGGGTTAACATCAATCTTGATCAGGTCGGCAGCAGTTACGCTTGACCCTGTTGTCAGATCCTGAGCTGCTACGCCCCACACTGTTCCTGCGGAGGCCGCGGCGGCGGCTACAGAGGCTTTTCCTGTCGCTTTAACAACCACAGAACCTTTCACAATTGTTTGGCTTGCATTTACGGGTACTTCCTTGTAAATCGGTGCGCTACCATCGAGCGAACCTTTGTATACTCCATGTTGTGCCATGGGTTATCCCTCACTTTTTGGTGTATTTGTAGTACTCTTCTGGCCTAATACCAGCTACCTTGGCGATTGCCAATTGATCTGGAGTAAGTTTCGGACCGGTTGGTTTCTTCGGCGTTCCTCCACCAGATGTGGTATCCACCTTGGCTTTGTTCTTCTTAGTGCGATTGGCAATCATGCGCTGTTCGACCTCACGCTCAACCTCTTTCATGCGCTCACGACCGCGTTGGATCATGTACACATCTTTAAGTGATTGACCTGTGCTTATTGCAATTGGCTCAAACTCATCACGCCAGTCGTCGATGTCCGCGTAAAACGGGTCAGATTTGAGCGTCATCACCTCGGCGTCGAAACTCTTTTGCCTCATGTCACGCTCCATCTGGTCCATACGCCGTTGTTGCGCCGCCAACATGGTGGCTGTCTGTTCGTCGTATCCACGATCCATGTAGTTTTGAGCAACAATGTTGTCCATCTGGCGCTCTAAATCTTCTATCGAGGCGACACCAGATGTCTTCATGATCTTGTCAGCCAGTCCAGCCTTCTTCTCCAGTGCCTTCATGCGTTCTTGCCACTTACGGCGCTCAGCGATTACGGCGTTTGCTGTGGATGATGATTTACCTTTAGCGACAGGATCATCTTGCTCCTGACCGTCTAGGTCATCGTCTGATTCTTCATGACCTTCGTCCGAATCGGCATCATCTACTTCGGGCTGTTCTTCCTCTTCATCCGGGATGGTTATCCCTTCACTGTCTGCTTCAAACTCGCCTTCCAGCGATGCGTAGTCAGACTCTCTATCGTCTTCGATGGTCCATTCTTGTCCATCTACCGTAGCGGACTGCTCAGCAAACAATTGCAAGTCCAGTGTGTAACGCTTTTTCATGTTCGTTCCTCCTACGTTTTAAGCGTGTCGCCCACGAGTATGCGGTTTTTCGTGTGAACCGATAACACAAGTTTTTTGGGCGGTGTGCTCTCACCGAATCCTGTAGCTATCCTACAGATGGGCATAAGAAAAGCCCTACCTATTTGGCAGAGCTTCGTTTTGATTTGGTTGATAAATCCAATTCCATTTGTGATTTACTGATCGTCAGCACCTTGTAATTCGGTGACTGCGGCTTCATCCAGAGGATGTATGGTTCATTGCACTCTGGACACTCAGCTGTAGCAAACGTTTTGGCATTGCCGCCGTATAAATGCGGGTCGTTTGTACCTAACGCCTGTTGTTGCTTCATGAGTGGTGGTTTGATGTCTTTAGCAGTAAATATATGATTACAGCACTTTGTTGTTCCCATGTGTTCCATGTTGTCACCCCCTGTACATTTGGCCTTCAATGTATTCGTTCAGTAGCATTGTTGCCTGTCCAGTCCAACCACAAGCTGGGCAACGCGCCTTGCGATTTTGTTGCCATCCTCTATCCCTTAGCGCAATCTTCTCGCACCTTGGGCACACCGGATGCTGTATGTGCGACTTGGCACCGCCGTGATTGCCAATCATCGGGTGAGATGCGGCATGTCGCTTAAACTGGTCTACTCCTACACTACGTATGATCATACTGCCATCCCTCCTGTTGGTATGCTGTTACCCGGTTGCATCGGTGATCCGCCCGGGCTGAGTCCTTGGATTAACGGATTGCCCATGGGTTGTCCTCCATCTGCCATTCCTGGTGGTTGTGGCGGTGGCTGGAGCGCTTGAATGTCCTCATCTGAGATTGGCAAACCTGCATACTCACGAAGCAACTTCGCATATGATGCATTGGACAGTACACCAGCACGGTGTGCTTCATTGATCAGCGTGTACACGAATCCTTTGTTGCTCGGCAATCCAGCTCCTACTGTGATGGACACATCAAAAGCGGCCTTCTTCGTTTGTGGATTCTGTCCAGTCTCATCCATTAATGGCATGTATCTCGGAGCAGACTCAGTCGGTAACCCTATACCTTCCAACTTTTTCATGAAATTCGTTTGATACTCTGTCGTTGCTGGCATCATGACTGGTACTTCTCGCAGTTCGGATGGACGGAAGAACTCAAAATCATCCTCGCGCTCGGTCACCCGAAAAGCCTGTTCTTCGTCCCAATACTCCATGCATAGATCCAAGATGTACTCGAACATGTCACTCAGTGTCTCTTCGAGTAGCATCTTTTTGTGTGTGACTCCGGCATTCGCTCCCTGCTGGATGGCAAGGGCTTCGGTAGCCGTGTCTACCCCTTGTTGCTTAACACCCGTCTGCTGGTCACCAAAGCGTGTCACAAGCTGTCGTTCGGTGGTGAGTGACAGGTTACGACGATCAATGATGTAGTTAGGCATCGTTGGTGGCTGGAAGAATCCCATTGCCTCGTTACCTGGATTGTCTGTCGGTATGACCAAACCACCCTCATTCGTCACCTTGTCCGGATCTACTCCGCTTGATGTATTAACCCAGCGTTGCGGGTTGCCTGTCAGACGTGCGTTGATACGGATCTGGTCGTCGATGTCGTTCACCAAGTCCTGTGTGTCAATCAGCATCTCGGCTGTTCCCTTGGCCCATACAGTTCCTTCACGGTACATGTCCGGGGTAAAGAAGTACGGGTAACGATTGCCTGGGATAATAAAGTCGTCGTCTTCTTTCGTATCACGCAAAATGACGCCGCAACCGGACATCTCTACCAGTCGCATGCGCCATTCATATTCCTTGCTATCCTCTTCCTCATCTTCTGTATCCTCAGACTTCACCTTGACCTTGTCACGGAACCACACCAACATGTGCAGGTAATGGTCGTGACTCACATTGTCTGTGTCGCCCTCATCCTCGCCAAAGATCATGCCTGTTTCCATCGGCTCGTACCCCGGGTCAATGGCATCTACACGTTTCTCATCGTACATACCAGACTCTCGCGCCCAACTGATGGACTTGTTCATGACCTCAATCATAAACCTGCCCTCATTGGTCTTGTA
This sequence comes from Paenibacillus cucumis (ex Kampfer et al. 2016), assembly GCF_019748695.1. NCBI lineage: Bacteria > Bacillati > Bacillota > Bacilli > Caryophanales > Paenibacillaceae > Paenibacillus > Paenibacillus cucumis (ex Kampfer et al. 2016). Next base: position 20,050 of record NZ_JACLIC010000031.1, read on the forward strand.
GATGTCCGTGATGTTCGGGTCAGGGAACACATAGGCAGGGTTACAAGGCTCCACGCACGGTAGTCCCATCCCGTCTAACTTGTCAGGATCGAACAGCACCCGGAAGATACCTGTACCAAACTTCTGTCGTCTACGCTCGTGCACGTCCAGCTTGCGGCGCATCTTGTTCTGATCCTTCACGAACTCCAACACAATTCGTGCCATGTCTGCAAACGGTACATCACTCGGCCCACGTCCCTTGGTCTGTACAGATATGTTCTGCTCGATCAGGTAGGCAACCTGCCCCTCAACGTTTGGGTTGATGATGTTCGTATTGCTCGCTGGGTCTGTGTCACTCTCAGGCTCGTTAGCGTCACCTTCCCAGTAGAGATCAATCGTTTCCCACTTATCGAACAGCCCGCGGTTGTCCTTGTCGTTCCAGGCACTACGGTACCATCTAAGTAGCTTGTCAGCCAACTTACACTCGTCGTCGGTCATTACATCACTTCGACGATCTTCCTTGTCCTCGTTGAGCTTAAACGCTCCATCCTTTAATTCTGCCAATGGTGTCACCCCCCAACCTCGAATTCATCCTTGCGACTTACCTTCGGCTTAACCGGTGCATATAGTCCGGTGTCACGCGTCTTGTACTTGTCATACTTGACCTGCGTCGTGCGTAGCGGGCTCCTCAGGCTCGGTTTGTTACGCTTGACCATAATCTCTTTATCCTCGTGTTGTGATCGTTCCGGAGGACGTGGACGCTGTGCCATATAACACATCAGGTATCCGCACACCATGCCGACCAGTAATACAGCTGCATACATCATTTCACTTCCTCCTTCGCATAGGATGCTATGAACCCACATGTGTCACAGCGATAATCGTACATGCGTACCGGCTTCATACCAGATGTCTTGAAGAATCCACTGTCGTTACGCGCACGCTTAATGGATGTTCCCTTGCACATTGGACATTTTTCCATCGTCCTCACCCTTTCTGCCTATCATGAATGTCATAATCGCAGCACCAATAAGCGTCCCGAGTAGCACGCCTGATATGAACATGATCATCACTTCACCTTCCGTATCCCGGTAGATTTGTATCCCATGTCTTCCAGCTCCGAGCCATAGTAGTGACCCTGCGGTTTCTCGTTCTTGCCGTGTACCGTCCGCAGTACCCATCTGTTCAGCGCTTGGCTCATGGCATCAACCATGTCGTCATTCGCCCCTTTCGGGAATGATGCACACTCTTCGACGAAGTCTTGCACCCACGGCTTGTTGGCTGGCAGATACACGTTACCTGCTTCAATGTCTGGAGCGATCGTAGATACACGCGCTGGCTTGCTATCCTTCGGGCTGATCGGCACCATTCCACCTATCTTCTTGTTCAGCATCTGTATGATTGCGGGGCCATTCGCCTTGTCCTCGATCAGTTTCAGCCGCGCTTTAGGCCACTTGTTCGTCATATTGCGTATGGAATCCATCGTTTGTTTAATGTCCATCCGGTCACGGATCTGATCCAGCAGGTACTTGTCTGCTCCTCTACGACCCCACACCTGACCAACCACATAGTCACTACCGTCAGAGTCCTTGAATGTGCAGTCCCAAGACTGGATGGTCTCATCGAACTGCATGTACTCTGGATCGGTTTCGTAGTACTGCCACCAAGCACGTTGTATCATGTTTCCCTGCTGGCTTGTTGGCCTGCCTTGGAATAATGCGTTGAATGACGAAGGATATTTCTTTCTATCCTCGATAAACTTAGTCCCGTAACGCTCAGGCCACAATGGCTCACCGGGATCGCGCCCCAATACATCTCCTTCCTCTGCTTCCAAAGGTAAGTTGATCATGTCCATCGGCAGTGGTTGTCCGTGCTCAGGATTTCTCAGGCGACCAATCAGGTCATCTTCGTGCCATCGGGTCATGATGAAAATACAAATAGCACCCGGATGTAAACGTGTAGAGAATGAATCAATCCACTCACTCCACATCTTATCCCGGTACACTTGTGAATCTGCTTCCTCACGGTTCTTGATCGGGTCGTCAATGATCATAAGATCCGCACCCTCACCTGTCACCCCGGCAAGAATACCACGTGAGATCATACCACCTCGCGTTCCGTCTATATCCCAGTCAGAAGATGATTTAGCTGTCGGGCTCACTCGCAACCCAAACAGTTCTTCGCCATACCTGTTCATCTTCTGCAAGTTCTTCTTACCAAACTTAGACGCGAACGTGGTGTTGTATGATCCCTCGATGACTCTGTCATTAGGGAAATGTCCCAAGTAAAAGCTGGGTAACGTTTCGGTAATTGTCATCGACTTGCCGTGTCGCGGTGGAATAGACAGCCCTATGTACTGGTTTTCCATCGGGATCAGTCCATCCAACATGTCTTTCTTACGTTCAATTGCTTCCTGAATGATCTCAGCAATAAACATGCCGTGACGACTGTCCTTGTACAACCCATCATGAACGTACTTGATGTAGTCATAGTAGTTATTCTTCGCCTGCTCTTTGTTCTCTACCTCAAGCAGTGCTATGAGTTCCATTTCCTCGGCGGCGGTTAAGCTCATCTATCCTCGCCCTCCGTTCTTCTGCCGATAGGTCAGTCAGGTTCTGTGTTGTGTTGTGCATGTTTCCCGTTACCTCAACCTTATCCTTGAACATGCCCAAATGTTTAGCCACACTATCTAACGCGCTACGAGCCACAGCAGGGTCTTCAACCTTCGTGTTGAGGATTATATCCTTGTACTGTTGTAGAACCCATTCAGCGGTCATTTCAGACTTCTCAGCGTGTTTCTGCTGTCTTTTCTTGATCTCCTTCTCTATTTCAGGTTTCTTCAGGTTCTCCTGCCCAATGCTATACGACGTTTTCTCACTGTAACCAGCACGAATCGCCGCTTGCGTGGCATTGCCGTCGATCATGAACTCATCACAAAACTTTTGTTGTTTTGGCGTCAATGCCATGGGTATCACCTTCCTCTCTACTCTTGAATAATCAACACTGTTGCCTTGCCTTTTCTATCGTGTCTGAGCGATCCAGATATCAACGAGAACTCTACTTCTTTGCCCATACCATGTACTTCTACACCTGTGCGCCCCTTAAGCGCACTCACTAAGTCTTTGGTGAGGTACGCTCTCAAGTTTGCTACTGGTTGTCCTTGCTTGATCTCACCAATCTCTTTGTACACGCCTTCTATTGCAGATTGTTCTTTCAAAGACTCCATCCTGTTTCGCAACTCATCTGCCTCGCGTATAATCGCATCACGCTGTTGTTTACTTGGCGCTTCGATCGCGCGTCGGTTCAGTGCATTCAACGCACCCACTAGTGTGCAATCAAGACTCTTTAAGGTCGCATCACCTAATTGGCTATACTCCGCTATCTCCTGTGGTGTACCTTCTACTGTTCCGTCTTTGTGTAGTTTCAACTCTATTCCTCCTCTCTACTCCTCGATAGTTACTTTTCTCTCAGTCATCTGAGCTAATATATATTTCCACTTCAGGATAACTGCTGATAGCGACAGTGCATTTCCTGCTATTACAAGCACGCCGCTTGGTAGATACATCTCATTGAGTCCACACACTATTGCTCCAACCGTGCTTGAGACACCCAGTACAAACAACAACTTGTGATACCGACTCTTCACTCTGTGTTATCCCTCCTCTTAATAACCCAACCCTATACGGCCCCCGCTGTCGCTGGGTGATTCGGTCGGACTCGATGGCCTTCGGCAAAAACAAAAAGAGCAACGGCGCTTAACCGTCACTCTCTTTTTTTTATTTTCTTTCCAGCACCATCGTAGGCAGTGGGCCGCTTAATACTTTCTTGACCTTCATGTCCATGAGTTGATTGTATTCTTGTTGAAGCAGTACTTTATTTTTCTCCGGGATGCTTCGGTCTTGCATTATTGGATATATTTGATCCATCCTATCATCCAATGCATCTCGTTCAATTTCTGGTTGTATAACCTCTTTGACTTGGTATTGACTTAAATCAATGTTTTCCATCGCATTCCCTCCTTTGGGGTTATTATACACGATGTTATTGTTGATGTGGGCAAAGGACTCGCACCCTTGCACGACCCAGACCCTTAATGATACACACTATCGACGGGTCATTTCGCTTGTATCACGGGCTCACGTCTATCTTCCGCCACCACATCACAGTTTTGAATGCAGGAAGGAACGTTGTAAACGACGACTGCGCATACAGCTATCGGCGCTTATCATCCGTTCCCTATGTTAGTATCATAGCAACTTCTGCGTTGCATTTGGATGAGAATTTCTGCGACTTTTATTGCATAAACATTGCATTTGCTATGCTGGCTGTTGGAACATGAAGTCCAAGTTGTGTATTTCCATCTCTTCCTCACTCAGTGGTTGTAATGCAATCGCCAACTGCTCTAGCGCTTCGGCATGCCACCTACTCACTGTCGACTTGTCCTTATGCAGTGCGTTTGCTATCTCGTAGAGAGCCATTGGATTACGATCCAGGTACTTACGCTTGATCACAATCTGCTGGTCATCACTTAATACCTCGTTCACCGCACCTGTTATGAGTGTGACTATACGGTTGTATCGTGCTCGATCCCATATATTTTTGTCTCCAACCATTCGCTCAGAGTAAATTTTAGGCAGCCTTATGTTGTCTTCTACTGGCCCGCAGTTCTTCACAGCGTACTGGTATGACCTATACTTCTTCAGCAACTCCGTCACCTGATTGTTGTCCATGTTCTCCCTCCTCTTCCCAGTTAATGTACCCCTTCCCCCAAGGCGGAATTCTGAACATATCTCCTGCATCTATCCAGTATAGGTTTGCTTGCGGAACGTCCTCGGGAATAACCTCAACCTTGAATATTCTGTATCCATGCTTAGGTTCTTCCCAAATTTTGCTCATACCACATATCTTAAGCAACGCTTCTGCCACAGCAAGAGAATGTTCTTTATGCTTCTCTTCCAATCGCGAGAAGTCAAGGCGAACGAAAATGTCATCCATGCGCACCCTCCTCATACCTTTGTTTAAACTCATAATCCCTATATTTACACCAACCTGTTAACTCCGATCGTACAAGCCAGTCACCACGATACAAATTAATGTGTCCACATACACCTCGTATCTTCACCTGAATTGCATCTTGCCCAGCCATGATATGTCTTCGATGCTCCACACGCTCACTGCCCGTAAACGACTCTACTGCGGAAACAGTAGCCGGAGAGTAATCCTTGATCTGGATCGCTCTCACGGTTTCTGCTTTGCGGTGGTAGATCACGCTACATCGGTTTGAGGCTGTTCCAACTGGGCTACGCGTTGTTTGAGCGCTTCAAATTCTGCTCTCGTAACTTCTCCCGTTCTCTCCTCAGCCACACTTCCTGCCAGCTGTTCTTGAGCCAACTCGTGTCCTGCGCTTTCCTCTGCGGCTTCTTCTGGATAACCCCAGGGAGGCGGCGCTAGTTGGTCGCCCTCTTCCACGTTGTTATGTTGTGCCAGATCCGCATCAACACGTTCGGGTTCTTGGGTGATTCGAAATTGCGGCGCCTCTTCGGCGCTCACCTCCCGGTATGAACCTTTGGTGAGGTAAGGGATTTTAATTTCTTCGTCTGTTGCAGCCAGTTTCGCAATGTAGAATGACTTTTTATTGTCTCCCCATTGCACATCATAGATTGCTGGCTTCGCAACTTCCTCACGTTCTTTCTGCGCTCTCCAAGTCGCCATTGCATCCCCGGTATCAATCACCTTCACTGCATTTGCAGCACCTACCGCTAATTGCTGACGCAGGTCGTCTACATGACTGTTCAGGCGTGCAATCTCTGCTTTAGCCTCTTCCAGCTGAGTAACAGCAGAGTCCCGTTTTTTCGCCGTGTCCTCTAACTCAAAACGCACATCATTGATTTCCGCCACCAGTTTAGCATTTGCTTCTCCGGCTTCGTCCGCTGCTGCCTGAGCCGCGTCTTTGGATGCCGTTTCCGCTGCCAGACGTTCACGTAGATCCTTAACCTCAGTCATCCAGTGCTCATCACGTTGCAGTAATGCATTCTGCACAGCAATCCGCACGACCTGATACGCCGCTTCCGCTGACTCTTTTGATTCGTTGTGGAACATCTCACGCATCGTTACGCCTTCCAGGTCGAGGTTGTCCATGATGTAGGCTACCTCTTGTTGAGCCTCTTCCACATTTTGTTGCTCCAAGAAGTCGATTTCTGCCTGTAGATCAGCCAACTTACCCGCATCTGCCATTGCTCCACGTTGCTTTTCGACATTCAATTCATACCGCAATTGTTCAATACGTTGTTGCTTTTCCACCTACATACACCCCGTTTTCCGATAGTAATAGTTATATATTCTATTATAGCACATTTAGTGGTTATAAAGTATATTTTTCTGCGTTTTACACAATATTTTGTGGTTTATCTGTATCATGTCACATTTGACATTTTGGATCATGCAATATCTCGTCTTCCTACTTTCCAACCATCCATTTTAAACCACCCTGTTGGCTCATAGAGACGTTTTTGAGTTGATCCTATCAATCTACCGTCAAACTCTATCAAACGCCCTCTACACGCCCCAGAATCGTCCAGAAGCACCCATCCGTCTCCTACGTGTACATACCGTCCAATCATTTCACTTTCCACCCTCCACCGGTCATAGTTACTAATCGCAAAATGATATCTGGGTTTCTCACATCGAATAACGTCTTTCTCAGCGAAAAGTCCCGTGCCGCAAATCCCTTTACATCCTCCACGATGACTTGTCCATTCTCCTTGTACATGAAATCTGCAGTGTATTTGATTCCACGCTTCTTTTTTCCCATCTTGGTGAATGGTTCTACCAACACGAATGCTGGCTGTAAGGTCAGCTCACTTATCTCCCCAGCACGTTCAAGCAACATCAGCATCCGATATCTCTCAGCCTCCATCTTGCTTGCAAATTCTATTCCATCCTTAACCGTCTTCTTGGCTCCATACTTGTTGCCCCTCAAGCTGCACCACCTCCCTTCCGTTTCACCAGTTCATGATTCACCCGCGTTTTTGGTATGCCCAGTTCCTTTGCTATGTCCGACCGCAGCCAACCATACTCTGCCAGCTCGAAGATCCGATTTGACTGTTCTGTGGTAAGTGGCACATCCAAGCTTTGTATGATCAAGTCCGGCCCCGGTTCCACCTTTGTCTTCACGTACATCTTGTATTGCTCTCCCTTCTGCCGCCCCTTACGTGTGGATTTACGCTCCTTGATCTGTCCTCCGGCTGCCCAGTGCTTTTTTCTCATGTCGTCGTCCTTCTTTCGTCTGTAGTGGCTTTCCCGTTCTTCTGCGATCTCGTCAATCAACTGAACTACCTTGTTGGCAATGAACTGTTTACGTTGTGCTGCCGGTATCCCAAACATCGCAGCTTCGGAATCAACTCGCGATACGATCCGGTCGGCATCCTCCAACTTCTCGCGCAGCAGATACTCCCATGGTGCGTATATGTCGTGCATCTCTTTGTGATTCATCCCCAGTCCCTCCTTCCATGCCAAAGGCCTCTCGGCCTCGGCGCAGGAATTCGTCGTAGTCTTGGTCTATCAGGTCGTAATCGTCTATTGGTTGTTTCATGCAAACCCTCTCCCGTTCGCTATTAATATCCATTCATTCTTTTCCTGATCCCATTCATAAAGCGAATCCCAAAGTGGTGCATTGAAAAACAAGGTCACTCTTTTTGCTTTCCTGAACTTATTGCTGAACACGTCTTCCAAATCCTTAACTTTTGTACACTCATCATCATGGTCAGATAATCCGTTGGTGTAAGTTCGTTTCAGCGACAGACCTCGGTGGTAGTGTATCGTCATTACAACCTCACCGAATCCCACATCCAACCAAGTCTCTTTGTTCAAAAATTTATCGTCTACCGAGAGCATTCATATCCTCTCCCTATCTAAATCTTTGGTTTAACTCCATGCCGCCTTCAATGATCACCATATAGTCCTTGCACATCTCATGTATCCGGCCGCCTAGAGCTTCGTCTATGTCGCACAGAGCAGCGATATCCCGTTCCGAACTGATCAGCGTTGGTTTTTGCTCCAGATACCTGTGGTTGATGACCTCGATCATTTTCTCCACTTCCCAGTCACTCGGCATTTTGATGCCCGTTTGCTTGTCCTTCTTGCCGCCCTTGAACAAGTCGTCGATGAACAATACCTCGGCCGTTTTTAGTTTTTGGAGCCTTGTACCTGCTGTGTCCAAGTTGTCTTTTAATTCGCTGAATCCCTCGATGTACGGAAAATAGAATACCGCTACACCCTTTTTTAACAGGTGGTTACTCACTCCCATAAGCAAATGTGTCTTACCAGCTCCCGATTGTCCGAGCAGTGCCGCGCTGTTCTGAGGCAAATCCTTGATCTTTTCAAACGACTCTGCATATTCAACCGCTGCTTGGTATGCCTCTTTGACAATAGCGGCCGCCCCATCCGTTACAAAGTTGCTCAGCGTCTTCTTCCGGAACCGGTCTGAAATCTGGCTAGACTTCATGAGTCGTTCAATCGCTCGCTCTTTCGTACAAGGGCAGTCCTCCCATTGGTCTCTGTAGTCAAATGGCTTGTCGCTGAGTTGCACACGTTTGAGCCATCCCAGTTCATCCTTACATTGGTTGCATCGGTAGCGCTTAGGTTCCGCTGCGGCGGCGACTTCGTTGGTTGAGGAAAGCAAATTTGCTCTCTGGCGGATTTTGTCCAGGTCTAACTTCTTCAGTTCGCCCTTTATGCTCTGCATGTTTAGCCCTCCTGTCCTTTGATTCTTGTCTGCTGCTTATACCAGCTTCGACCCACCTGTCGCTGATCGATTGCAAATACCTCAGGTTAACGCTCCCGTTCTCTGCTGACTCATAAGCCTCTTGGAGCAGTTCCTTACAAAATGATTCGTCATAACCGTTCTCTCTCAATCTTCCAAAGAATCCGAGTAGGTTTGATGGCATTACGATTTTGTTTGTCAGTCTTAACCAAACATCTTGGAGCGGTTCGCTAGTAGTAGATGTAGTAGATATATTTATTAAGTTCTTTACATTCTTGTTTGTGTTCACTGGTTGTTCATCCGTTGTTCGCTGGTTGTTCAATGGTTGTTCGTTTTGTTGTTCGCCTGATTGGTAATCAGACCATGAAAGTATTGATATCAAGCGTTTATTATTGCTTGTTCGTTGTTCAAGTTGTTGTTCGTTTTCGAATCTTTTTAAGATGCGTTGCACTTTACTTTCGTGAATACTAAATTTCTCTCCAATCGACTTTCTACCCGTGATTAATTGACCTGGCTGGAGGATGATCTTTTCCCCGGCGAACACTGCCGGATGTTCTTTATGTGTCGCGTTCATAAGTAAATATATCCACACCGCCAGATGGTCAGCATCCTTGCACACCACAGGGTTGTCCAATGTCTTCCGGTGGAGTTTGATCCATCCGTCCATAAGTCCACCACCTAAGCTCCTTTTTGATTAGCGAAGTACTCCTCGATCTCCGCTATCCTGATCTTTGACCACCTGATAAGTTCCTCGTTGAACTCCATTGCGCCGCGATCATCGAACCTCTCTGCATGTTCAAAATCAATACCAGCACGTTCCAATGTGTCTTCCCACACCACTAATTCAAGTCGCATCAATTCGTTGTTATCCGTCACTTGATGTATCCTCCTTGGGTATAGACTCCCTACCCTGACCTCCGTAATCCTCCCACGCTGTCTGTATCACGGCTTGCAATACCTGTCTGCATAATGAGCTGTCCAAGGTGTTGACCCACTCTCTCAACTCACGTGATGTAAAACTTCCGTCACTCTTGATGAATGACCACGCCTCGCCGATGGCTTTAATGAACTGCCTGTCACGTTCATTCATGCTTCATCCCTACCCTCTCCCTTTGCCCATTTAGCAAATCCGACGAGTGTCATCGTAAGCCAGTAGTCTTTATTGTCTGGCTGGTAATACAGGTCTGCATCGTCTTTGTGTCGATTGCCGATCAGTACAACCTTGCGAAACTTACCTTTGCCGTTGTGATAGGTTCGGCCTTCTTGGATATCTTGGGGTTTCATGCTTCTTCCTCCCCAGGTAGGATAAGGCTGTACCAGCCTCCGTATATTTGTTTGCGTGCCCATGCGATGTGTTTGTCTAGCAACATGTCCTCGATTTCTTTTTCCGTCTTGCCTTCAAACTCTTCATCTGGGATATCGATTACCTCATTCTTTTTATCCAACCTTGCCCAAAATTCGTATTGTGCCATTTATGTGTCCTCCCCAGGTAGGTTGATAGGCACCCAATGAGTTATATCTTTTACCAAGTAACCACCGCGTCTGTGCCAACTATATCCATCGCCTTCTAATCGTTTTGCATGTACAGCAACCATTACTCGCTCTCCGTCCGTTACTAGATGAGGTACATGGCTTTCGATGCTGCGGTCTGTTGGATCGTATTTACGCCACTCTATCATTCTGTATCCGCTCCTTCCCCACCCAATTTCACCATGCGGCCTGTGGAATCTATTACCGTATCAGGTGTTCCATAACCGCGTTCTGCCGCTATTAAGGCACGTTTTTGCAAGTCCTCCTTGGACAATGGTTCGTACCACTCCGAGAACCACACCCGCTGTTCACCGACATAGAAATAGTGCGTAACTCTTTTACTCATTCTTATCCGCTCCTTCCTTGGGAGCCAACACAACTCTTTCAAGCGGGATCGTGTACAATTCGTCTTCATATCTCAAGTGAGCGTAGGTACCAAATCTAAAGTGCTCAATGCTGTATAACAACACTCCTTTGAGGAATGGGTATTGAGTTTCATTTATCGCGTCCACGATGTCACCTGGTTTAAGTGCTGTTTGTTGATCATCCATCTTGTATATCCTCCTATTTGGGGAGACCGACCAAAATATCTTGATACGGCCCCCGTTTCACTGGGTTTATTCGTTCGACTCGATGGCCTATCGGCCGTTAACCAACATTTTCCGGCACTGAAATTGGCGTCCAATGCGTGTGATAATCCGGCCAATCTGTATCTAAAGGCGATCCGCAATACGGAGATTCTTCAACCGGGAACTTCCACCAGAGCACATCTCCAAAATCTTCATGCCATTCGTCCAAAGTGCGCGCTTCTTTCAGTTTCTTGACTTGTTCCTCCGCTGCTGTTAATCGTTCGATGAGTGGGTCAAGCCATGCATCTACCATCCACGCTGGTCCGGGCATTGCTGATTTTAATAACTTCTTAGTCTCCTGAAATGCTTCATTCATCCGTCTATCCCTCCTATATGTCCAGTACAGCCAATAGAGCTGCCTTACAGATTGCTTCAGGTGCAGTTTCCGCTTGTTCGCACCAGTTTGTCCCACGGTAGTCCAACGCACAATCCCATTTCTCATAGAATCCAACGTTTACCTCCATTCCGAAATAAATCATTTTATTCAATACATCCCATGCTGCGGATATATCCGTTGAATAGTTTGGTAAAGGAGTATCAAGTGAATCTATGAAATGATACTTGCCGACAATAGTGACCTCTTTAACCCCCATGACAATCAAAGCCACATGTGAATCAAGTTCCCGTCCCTTTTTGAGTTCCGGCACTTGCTCCCGGGTCAACGCTGTTTGTGTCATCTATATATCCTCCCTAACCTATTTTCGTTTGAATCCAAAGCTTGCTATTGAAATGCACATTGCCATCCACATCAACAACGTATATCCCGGGTGTGCGTTCATCCAATCAACCAGTGTCATGTGTTATATCCTCCTTGGTAGGGAGAGTCCTCAAAGGACCTCGCTCCCAAATATTTGTATTTTGCAGGAATTTACGTCCACTCCGCCGAAACAGGATGTTCAGAGGAGGGGTGTAAATGTTTGATAATTTATCTCGCGAGGATGCAGTGAAACTCTTAGAGCGCATTCAACATTGGATCAATAGCAGCGAAGAAGATGAGTTCAGCAAGGCCATATCATTTAATCTAATAAAAATCGAATTTGATAAAGTCTTACATAAGCCGCAAGAAGAAAGAATGCTTGCATTTGAAGTAATAACCGATTTGGGAAAAAGTGAAATTGTTTTTGCTGCATCAAAATCTAGAGCTAAAAATGAATCTGATGCACATAGTGCTGGCAATACTTTCTTTTCGCTGAGAGTTAAACGTCGTCCCGATTTGGATCAATATGTTGAATCAGGTCTACCAGATAATTTTGATATCACTAAGCGTCCTGAGTAGGCGCTTTTTTTATATCTTGGTTCCCCTCTCCTTCCTGACCCAAATAGGCCCTAGCAAGCTCTGCACAGCTTGCACCGCGTATATTGACTCCGCCATGTTCGGCTATTTCTTTTAGTACTTTTCGCGCCTCTTCAAGTTCCTTGTACTGCTTTTTTTCTGACTGTAGCAAACGTGCAATTTGTTCCCCCTGCCGAATGCCCACTGTTGCTATTTCTTCGTTTTGTTCTTTTAGTCGATTTATGGTGTACTTCCTACCTGTGAGAATTATTTCTTTCTCTTCAAGCTCCTTTCCCTGTTTGTTTACCAACTGCTGCAGCCGGTTCATTTCTGCGGACTGCTGTTCAATGAGTGTTCGGTATTCTTCAAGCTCCTTGCGGAGCCGATCAACAGTTTCATCGGCTTCAATTCGCTCTTGTCTGGTAAATGCGTGTATAGCAGACAAATCTTCCAGCATCGTGAGCAGATAAGCGATATATTCAGGAGCCTTGGCGATCAAGTCAGCGTCCGCTTCACGAATGTAGGTATATTCAACACCAACTCCAAAAGCATGCCCTACAATGCTGTCTGGTGCTTTGAGTTGAGGGTGGTCATACTCCGTTCCGATCAGAGTTTCTTCATGTTTCCCTAGTTTGGAGCGATACACTTTCCACGGACCCGGTGTAGCTGCCGCCAACGCTTGTTTGATTTCTTCCTGCTTACTCATGACTGTTCTTCCTCCCCTAAAACCCATTTTTTATATTCTGCCAACTGCTGCCGAAGCAACTTATTTTCCAATCGCACTTCGCTGATTGAGCGACACGTTTTATGCTTCATCAGGTTGTCGTTCCAGCCCAGCTCATCCTCGTATATTTGACCATCGCAGATATAACAGATTCCGAGGATACAACCGCTTGCCATCTGTATATACCTCCCTAATCTCGTATTCTTTCAAAATCCCCGTAAAACTCGCGCACAGGCTGCCACTCCAACTCTCCCCATCCATCCGTATGCTGGTAGTAGACATTGCCATCGGCGCATTCCGCAAACGCGAATATCACTATGTCAGGACGGCCTACCAGATGATAAAAGTGTTCCAACCGCATCGTTATTCTCTCTTTTACCATCTGTAAGCACCTCCGCTAAATCACTTTTTACGAAACTGTTTCCTCAAGCACTTGTCACACACGACATATGACTGTTTACCGTGGACGCTGACCGTTCGTGAGCATTGCATACACTTGGATTTATGTGGGATTAGAAATTTGTAATCCATCTGTATATCCCTCCTTGGTTAGAGGCCCTAAGCCCCTTATTTATTGCCGTACTGTTCAAGCAGCTTCGTGATTAAAACATGGTTTATATCCTCCCATATACATCCGCTGTTCTTGAGTTGGATGATCTTCTGATTTCCAGCTTTGATTGCATTGTTCCAGGCCGTTTCTATTTGCTCACGTGTAAATCCGTTATCAAAGCACCAAGCTTTAGCTCTGTTCCTACGTCCTTCGAACTGGTGCATGTTATCTCTCCTTTGGTGGGCCTAGCCCGGATATGTGGTATGTGGTGGGAAGAGGCTATGCCCCTTCCTCTCAAAATAGTGTTAATTGCTCTATTGCCTCTTTCTCGATAACCGGTACAGGTTCCGCTGCCTGCTCGATCTGCCTATCTTCTCTTTTCCACGTGTGACCTTTATCTTTCCACTTTTCCTTTGTCCAGCCGTAGAAATGATCAGCATGCCATTCCATGAATTCTTTCTTTACCTCGTCATTTTTCCAGATCCATGGACGCCATTGACTGTGCGGGTCTTTTAATGGTTTATTAATCATCCACCAACCAGGGTTTCCTAACTGATATTCACGTTCAATGGCATCATAGAGCCCACCAGTTAAGGTGTGATGAATGTTCCCATAGTGATAAGGGTTTTTCTTTTTCCCCCGATCCTTGCTGATGCAGTCGTACACCAATACTTTGGTTGAATCATATATGGATGGGACTACCTTATATGAGATCAGCTCACCGACTGCAAAATTTGGATGTTTCTGCATTGCCAACACTTTGTCATCTGCTCCGATCCAGTCCGTGGATGGTTTGGAAATGATCGATTTATCTATTAGCTCCAGTTGACTCAATGCGTTCACCGTCCTTTAATTGGATCAGTCTTGCATTCGTTCCACCGCAATACGGACAAGCAGGTTCTTCGATTTCGTTGTCTACCTCCTGTCGGATCGCATAGCCCAGTCCGCACTCACACTCGTAAATATCCCAACGTGTATTCATGTCTCTGCCCCTTCCTCTTTGGTATGGTCGGGAGTGTGTCTTGTCTCCCTTCCTCTGTTATCCCCGGTGGGGTATCCGTGTTGGCTTTAAATTGTCACCTTTGACTCAATGTACTGCCTGATCCCTTTGACCTCTTCCAGAAGCTCTGAGAGAGTCGTGGCAGTGCTGTCCATGACCTTCATCTTCACGATCTTGTTCAAGCAGCTTTGTAAGTCCGGATAGTAACCGTGAGTTTTGTAGTTCTCCGTTACCTTGCCGCCTTCGCCTACCGTTTGTTTGCCTGAGTATTCCTTGATGATGAATTGCATGCTGTCCGATTCGATGTACAAGTTTTCTTCGATCTGAATTTTCATGTGGGTGTATCCTCCCTTAGATGGTTTATTGGGCAAAACGAACCTTAATCAACTCAATTACTGCCTGATACTCTTTACCATACTCATTGTCTCCATGACGTGTCCGTACTGCCTCTTCAAACTCCTGCAAAGTCCCACTAAAACATCCGCGCTTAACCTCTATTCCATCATCTTTAGAGCGATATGCAGTTAATGTCCCATCCTCTGATCCAATGGGAGTAATCACCATCACCTGTCTGATTTTTTCCACCCGAGCATTGCCGTACACCCAAGCATTGCCGGACACCCGAGCATTGCCGTACACCCAAGCATCGCCGGACACCTGAGCATTGCCGTACACCCAAGCATCGCCGGACACCTGAGCATTGCCGGACACCTGAGCATTGCCGGACACCCGAGCATTGCCGTACACCCAAGCATCGCCGGACACCTGAGCATTGCCGGACACCTGAGCATTGCCGGACACCCGAGCATTGCCGTACACCCAAGCATTGCCGCACACCTGAGCATTGCCGGACACCCGAGCATTGCCGGACACCCAAGCATTGCCGCACACCCAAGCATTGCCGTACACCCAAGCATCGCCGTACACCCAAGCATCGCCGGACTGATTCAGGTTTTCTTCTTTTTCAATCCAGCCACCCTCTTCTCCGACCTCAACACCACCAAACTCCATAACTGCTCTGATTTGGTGCAGTGTACGTCCAAAGTATTCTTTCGTAACTCCAGTAAATTCGTATTTTTTCATGCTTGTCTCTCCCTTAGTTTTGGTGGGTTATGCGTTGTATTGGTGATAACTCCGGACCTCACCAGTTGTCGTAAGCTTCATTGTCCTCAGTTTCTTCCTCTTCTTCTGCATCAAATTGTCCGAATTACACTAACACCGCGAACTCCTTTATCAACCGATCCTTGTCCGAGTGGGTGTCTTCAAAATGTTTAAAAAAGTAATCCAAGACCTTTTCTTTATCTAACATAGTCATCCATCCTTTTAGGTTCTCTTTGTATAGGTGATTTCTCAGGTATGCCTAGCTTCATGCAACGTACATGGTCCTGTAATATGGGCATCCATGTTTTCTTGCTGCTGTGTACCTTTTGGTGCATTTCAACGCTCAGTAGGATGCAATTATCTACCTCGTACTTTCCTCCTTGCGATCCGTACACAATACGGTGCAACTCCAGCCTTGTTCCTGTCACGCCCGTTATGGCGCACCAGTTGCCTCCGTCACGCTCGATTACCGCCTTGCGTACCTTTTCCTTGGTCATGTATTCGGGATCGTCCAGAGCGTGGTTACGGCGTTTCTTCGGCGCTTTTTCCTTGCGGTTGTGGTTGTTGAACAGGTTCATGCGCCACGGCATGATGCTCTTTTCCTTTTTGCGTGCCAGTGCCATGCATATCTTCCTCCTTCGTAAATGGGCCGATACTCGGCTCTCCTAGTGGGCTTCCGTCGTCGTAGAATAGGGTATCTTCGTATCTCATTAGAATGGAAGGTCATCATCGCTGATATCGATTGGCTTACCATTGTCGTTAAACGGATCACTGTCATTTCTGTTACCACCCTGCTGTTCTCCGCGCTCCAGAAACCGCACATTGTCCGCGATAACCTCAGTCACGTACACACGATTGCCTTCGTTGTTCTCGTAGTTCCGTACCTGAATGCGTCCTTCGACTGCAGCCAGACGTCCTTTGCGTAGATAGTTAGCGCACGCCTCGGCAGTTTGTCTCCATGTCACTATTGGTATGAAGTCGGTTTCCTTATCGCCGAATGGTCGATCCACCGCAAGATTAAATGATGCGGTAGCAGTTCCGTTTGGCGTATATCTCAGCTCGGGGTCTCGGGTTAGTCTTCCGATCAAAATCACGCGATTCAACATATTAAGCAGTCTCCTTTGTGTCCTTCATGGACTTTAAATTTTCAATGAATTCTTGTGCGATTTTCTCTGTTAGCTGAACTAATGACTTTTTATATAGCTTGGCAGTCTGTTTATTGAGGTCTGGTTCTTTATATCCAAGGCCAGTCCATAGCTCTTTGATTTCAGTAATTTGTTTTTGGTTAATCATTTCGACCAAATCATGCTTGGCTTGGAATGCGTCTGGATCATCTTTATCCGTAGCAATATTGAAGAATTTCAACATGAAGTATTTCTCTCCATAGGTAAGTGCCTTCCCTACGCCCTTTTCCCCAGCTATGTCCACACCCTGTGCATACCACGGGCATTCGATCGTATCGTCTGGATTGTCAGCGTCTACCCATGTCATGGTCATGGTTAATTCCGTGAAATATGTTGTTGTTTTCTTCGGATTGTTGTACTTATCTGTGCTATCTACTGTTTCTGCAAGGATATTAGTATCAACGATCCGCGGTATGAGTAGTAGATTGAGCTCGTCCAGCTTCTTGCGTACAGCAGCCAGCACTTGCGAACTGCCAGTATATTTATATTGATGTCCTTCACTTTCTTTCTGGAGATAAGGAACTTCCTTCCGGACTTCAATTAGCTTCTGGTAAATGTTCAAGTACCTCAGCCTCCAATTCATAGTCCACGCGAACGCGGCGTATTACGAATCTATGCGGTGCATCTGGACAGTGACGAGTTGTTAACCAATGCTCCAGATCATCTTGTCTACTGAATCTCATTGCGTGCATGTAGTCCTCAGTAGGCTGAGCGACACGATCCAAGTAATGTCCATCTTTATGCTGTGGGATGTATCTGTATTGTGTAGGCATTCCATTCTTCCTTTCGTTGTGGTATAGTGGGTGTAATCTAATTTGCAAAGCGATTTTCTAAGGCTGCCGATGCTACGGCGGCCTTTTCTCGTCTAAGGGCAATGGCGCTGTTCATTTGATACACTCGTTTCAACGTCTCCGTCAGTGTCCCTCTCTGGCTTGCGATCTGCTCCAGCTGTTCGAAGTGTTTTCGATCTGTTGGCGGTACTTTCATCCTTCCTCACCTCCACTAACTTAATTGGTCTGCCCCATCCATAGTGTTCTAAGATGTCATCCACGTTTCTAAAAGTTTCGTCTTTACTCACGCTGTACGTCTGTCCTCCCGATCCTCTGGATGGAATAGCTTGTCCAACTCCACCGCTCTCGCTTCATATATAACGTCCGGACGTTTTAGCTCAAAATCTACTGCCCAAGCGTTACCTTCTCCACCTTGTTCCATTTCATCAGCAAGCTGATTCAGCCAGTAGGACTGGTCTCGTAGATACTGGATGTAATCAGATCTGCTCATGTTAGCTGGCATCGTCATAGCCACCGCCTCCAATCTTCCGTACATTCACGGCAAACTTGTTATCTACCGCCTCCAGCATGCAGTTCAGGCAATGTCCTTGCTTGCTGTTTCCGCTGTATACTTCGTACTCTGCTGGCTTGTTGCATCCGCATGTTGTTGCAGGGTTAACGATGGGAATCAAGTTGTTACTGTTCTTGCGGATCAGTTTCAGGTTAGGCATCTTTTTTCAGCTCCTTCATCTTATTGAGGTAGTCCAGCTTTTTGAGCTTGCCCAGTGCCGCGAGCACTTCCCTCCGGCGCGCTTCCGTCTCTGCTGTTGTGACCATAGTTACTCGCATATACTCGCCACCTTTCGATAAATTGTGTACAATATATTGAGTTTGTTGTTTTATACATATCTGCATGTTGTGTTATGCGCCTGGATTCTCTCGATCCATGTACGGGATGATTCCGCGTTTACCAAGTATCTCGTGAATGAATAGTCTTCCTTTTTGAGTCCATCGTGTGTTCATCTTTACTGTCCGTTCGCCGCTGTTATGAAGAATGTCTAGCGTTTGGGACTTCGTGTATCCCTTGTCTTGGTGTTTGGCATACAGTAACCATTGATTGTTTTGTTTGTACTGGATCTTCTCTTCATGGAGGATTTGGTTCAGTGCTGCTCCAGAAAGTCCGTAGTCTTTTGCAATTTGTGTGACCGTCACAGCGTCTTTACTGTGTAGGATCTGATCCAGGTAAGTGAGTTTAGGTTCGTATTCCTTCACTCGTTGTTCAAGCATCAGGTTTTCCGTTTGAAGTTGCTCATTCTTGTCAACTTGTTCCACCAGAGCAACTAAAGCTTCTTTGTAATTTTGAGGCAGGTTAGGCAATGCAAGTTTGCGTTCCATTTCAGCGAATCGTGATACATATGTGGCTGTGAAGAGCACGCCTTTTTGACCAGTCATTTTGTTGGCTACCATGTCGCAGCCGAGACGAGTTAAAAGGAAGCAATCATAGGTTTTGTTGTTACCTTCAACTTTGTAGGTGCTGGGAGTAAAAAAATCCTGAGAACGGAAATCTCCGTTTTCTAAATGTTGAATGTATCCTTTGATTCTTTCTAATAAGTCTGAATGTCTGATACTGATCATTTCAGCTACTTCTCTGCTGTCTGCCAGCAATGTTCCGTTGTTGTTCACTATATTTAATTGGCTCACTTCGATTCGCTCCTTGTTAAGCTAATTTTTTATTACACATTTCGTGTAAGTTTTTCTCAAAAAAAAGTTCCTCTTCTTCTAAATCAGAAACATCAACACCGAATAACTTGGCAATAATAACTGCTTGATCGTAACCTAGTTTGTTTCGCCCTGCTTCAATGTTGCCGTATCCGCTGGGGTAACGATAACCTAGTGCTTTAGAAAGGAATGTTTGGCTGATGCCGCGTTCCATTCGAAGTTGTCGAAGTTTTTTTCTCATTTTCTCACCTCATTTACTCATATTGTGTAACTCATGTCTTTATAATACATACACATTTCGTGTAAGTCAACACTTTTCGTGTAAATAATTATTTTTATTGTGTAAGAGTGGTAAGATTAAATATTAGGAGGTGTGCAAATGTCTACTTTAGGAGAGCGTCTGCGAAGGGAACGAGAGAAATTCGGATGGTCTCAAGTATACGTTTCAAAACAATTAGGATTAAAAAGGAGCAGTACATATGCAAACTGGGAGTACGACCTGAGAGAACCGGATTTGGATATGATAAATAAATTAGCTACCTTATTCGAGCTTTCGCCATCTGAGTTAACTGGTTTTGAGGAAACAGAACCGACCATGATTCGTGAAACGAGGGAACAATACTTAACAGAAGAAACAAGAAAACTTGCTGAGGAAATTAACAACTTACCGGATCATAAAAGAAAGATACTGCTTGATATGTTGGAAGCATTAAAAGAAGAAAACAAAAAATGAAGCAACCAGCCTCACTCTTTTAATAGAGAGATCAGCTGGTTCAAACGATTTTCAATGCGTTCCAAATTAAGAGTCTGGGCAACGGTTTTTAATCTAGTTATTTGATCGATATCACAACTCTGTAGTATTTCAAAAATTTCTTCCGTGTCCATCTGATCATCTCCCGTGTCATAGTTGCCATTTGGTAATACTCATTTTAAGGGAACGTTTGTTCTGTTACAAGATAAAAAAATATATAGCGAGGCCAGATCATGGTGTACAAACCTGGTCGTTGCCTGCTGACAGTAAGATTACGCGAGATCAAACGTACTCAACAATGGTTAAGTGACGTAACTGGCATTCCTAAGTCTTCTATATCAGAATACGCCACTAACAGAAGAACCATGTCTTTAGCAACCGCTATGACCATTGCCGCGGCGATTGGTTGCTATATTGATGATCTGTACGAGCGAATCGAAGTCAGCAGCATTGAGTGACGTTTCTGTCACTCCGACCGGGGCGAGAGTTCGCTATGTAGCGAACTTGGGTACAACAAAAACCGAGTAGTCATAAGATTATGTACTTCGATTTAGTTGGTACACATACTATATCAGACCTTACATGTCACATGCTGTCGAATCGTGCAAAAAAATAGCACCTTTAATGGTGTTAAACCCCACTTGACAGTGTTAATTCGTGAACTTTTTTCGAACATGTACGCGAGATCCGTCAGAAAAGTATATCCATGTACCTTTATCAGTTGATTCTTTGCTCTTGATTTTAATTGTATTAACAATCGTAGACCTATCCATAGACTCAAATCCATACGGCTTGTAGGCCGCGTCTGCGTCTTTCATTAAATGGATGGCAATAAACGATCCCTTCTCTGTGTGGAAGGCCAGTGTACGACCAGCATTACCACTAATCTGCCAGGGTTCGATGAAATTAACATCCTGTTCCAACGAAAATAGAACGAAATCGGAATCATCGTCCTGTCTTCCATGCATTTTGATGCCAATAATATCCACGATGTCACTCCTAATATAGTATGTAACTATATTAAAACAAGAAAGTGATGGAAGCATCGGACAAAATATACCAAGGAAATAACGGGAAATGATATAATAAGCTGGCATACATAATAGTAAACTACCGCAACCGATGCGGAACTAATGAGGAGAATATGAGATATGAATTGGAACTGGGATTGGCTTTATCTTATTTATTCAATTGCAGCAGTGATTTTAGTGTTTTCATTTTTGTGGAAGATTATTGAAAAAGCAGTGATTATATTAGTGATTCTACTGTTAAATGATAGAGCGGGTGTATTTGTGGTTAACATCTTATCTTTATTGCCACATTATTTATTCGCTTCTTTCACAGCGTTTACTGTTATCGGGATAAGCGGAAACGAAAAGAATTGGGTTCTAATAACAATAGGTGGATTATTCTTGTTTTTTAATGAAGTATGGGGAGTTACATTGGCTAAGCAAGAAGCTGCAAAAAATTATGATTTCAATACATACAAAACATTAAACTTTAAATACTGGGTCATTTTAATTGAAATGATTTTCTATATATATGTTATATTTGACCCAAGACCAGCCATTAACAAACTTACTCAGGGTACAGCAAATATAATAGATTGGGTGCAAGACATTCCGTTTCTTAACTGGATTATAGCAGCGGCGGCATTTATATATGCTGTCTACATTTCTTTAATAGCCTTAGCGTCTATTTTAGGTTCTTTTGCATCATTGTTTACGAGAAACGATAACTTAAACCAATAACCTGCACCCTTCGGGGTGCTTTTTCATCTTCACTAGCACCCCTAATGCAATTAAGATTTCGTTTTCAATACATCGCGCTGCAAATGTCGCCAGCTTTGTGCCTTTGCCTTGCTGAAAGCTTTCAATGGCTTTGATCAAACCAATCGTTCCAATGGAAATCAGGTCCTCCTGATCTTCGCCGGTATTATCAAACTTCTTGACGATATGCGCCACAAGACGCAGATTGTGTTCAATGAGCAGATTGCGCGAGTGGGCATTGCCTTCAGCCATGAGGCGCAGGTGTTTGGCTTCGTCATCCTCAGCGAGCGGCTGAGGAAACGCATTGTTTTTGACATATGAAACGAGTAACGTTAATTCTTTGATGAACAGAGCTATTGCGGTAAACAATCCGGGCACAGATGACACCTCCTGCAGTTTTACAACGATCTGGCCTGAGCACATAAGGGAACAGGGTCGATCTATTGTATGTGGGCAGAGGCCTAGAAGTGCACGTACCAATAAATCCGCATCAAAATAAACACGTTACACACTCACCGTAACAATTGAACCCACTCTCTCCAGCAACAAAAACTCTTTCTCCACACTTTCAATAAAGTATGTTCTCTCCCCAAACAAAATCACATCATGCTGTACCAGCGGAACTTCGCTTTTGAAATAGATAAAGTTATCCGTTTCCCGAAATGCCCCTTTATAATAAAACATCGTTATCCAGTCCCTCACTTTCACGAAAATACCTATGTACGCCTCATATTATACTATTTACCCTTCTGATTTGAATCTGCTTCACCGAGAAAAATACATAAAGCCTCAGGCGCTGTATAATACAAGCCTGAGGCTGATGCTCATCCCAATACTCCCTCTTAACGCTACCCTCTTCTTAGAGAATAGTGTGGATGGAACGTTCAGATGATTACTTTTGGATGGAAGCTGGTGTACTATTTAAAAATGCGTTGCGAGAACTGATACAGGCCACTATTCCAAACTTTTGGTTCATGTCCACCTACATCCTGATACCAAATGTGTGGAACGTTCATACTGCTGAGGCCATTTTTAAAATTCTGACTCACCCACAGCAGACCATCACTTCCTCCACAGGAAATCCAGAGCAATTTCAGTTTGCTGGCCGCCTGTCCAGGATTCGTGATCAACTGGTTCACAGGCTTCGTATTCGGAGCTGCCGAGAAGGCACCTACATAAGCGAACGTATCCAGATTCTTCAATCCAAAGTTGAGAGATTGTCCGCCACCCATGGACAGGCCAGCAAGTGCACGATTGTTTTTATCCTTATACACGGGATAAGTTCTCTCAATATGCGGGATGAGATCCTTGAGCAGATCTTGCTCGAACCGTTCAAAAGCGGCAACCTTATCCGGTGCGTAAATATCACCTACCGGGCGGTCATCCTTCATCGCACGGCCATTCGGCATAACCACGATCATCTGGGACAGTTTTCCTTCCGAATACAGGTTGTCCAGAATGTTCTTCGGTTTCATCGCGTTAGCCCACTCGTGCTCATCCCCGCCAATCCCGTGCAGCAGGTACAGCACGCTATACTTTTTATTAGGTGAATATCCAGGCGGCGTGTACACCATCGCTTTCCGTGCATTGCCAACTGTCGTAGAATTATAGGTAATGAGGTTCATATTCCCATGCGGAATGTTATTCCGATAGCCATCATACCCTGCTGGTGCCGGTACAACCGGCGTAGAATTTAGAGTATTGTTAATCTCATTGGTGGGAGCATTGGTGGATTCATATGCAGTGTTCTGAGCAGAAATTTCGCTAGATTCCGTGGCAGACGCCATCGTTGGAGCAAGCATAGCAACAACCATAGAAAGACTTAAAAGGATAGAAACACGTTTCTTCATTCACTTTTCTCCTCTCAATTGGGTTAATCACAAGCAACACTTCTGTCATGAAAGCCCTTACAAATAAATCCACCACCTCCCTTCCGTCACACGCACTGAGGATAGAATACGTTGAAATTTGTAGATTTGACTTGAATTATCTCTCAAAATTACTTATATAGTATATTTAAACTTATTTATCCAATTTTTGCAACTATATTCGACACATTGTATCTATACGTAATCTTTCTTAACATCAAGCAAAGAATTCACTCTTCTCTTTTCTAACAAAACTACACTATAAAAAAATGTAAAATACTGTTGTTAAATTGAATATTTTACCTTATTATAATCTCAAACAAGGAGGTGTCTATACCAAATTACAATATTTTTTCGTTTTTTCCTGTCTACAGGCATTTAATTCACCAAGTCAGGCGGCATGATTGATTGTTCTGCAAACCAACTATTTCTTGGGAGGGAAATGATTGTGAACAAACTTCGCTCATCTATTCAAAAGACATGGGCCTCATTTTTGGTTTTCACGTTATTGCTGCCTTTACTTGTCGGTCTTTGGCCTACCAATGCCTACTCTGCTTCTAACAACGAGGGAAAACTATACATAACAGCCGACAATGAATTCTCGCTTTTTGTTAACGGTAAACAAGCAGGTAAAGGGGATGACTGGACCAAAGCCTATACGTTCCCTGTCCCCATTCAACCTGGCACCAATGTTATTGCGGTTCAAGCCAAGGACTGGGGTTCGTATGCCGGACTGCTGGCAGATCTCAGTTATGAAGATGAAAATCTGGTTACTGACTTCAACTGGAAAGTATCTGAACGATACGTTGAGGGTTGGGAACAACCAAGATTCGATGATACATCCTGGGCGCGCGCTTCAGATTTTGGACGTTACGGCAGTGATCCATGGAAACAAATCCAAGGCATGCCGGAAGAGACAAGTGCACGTTGGATCTGGGCAGGCAAAACAAATGTGGATGCCCCGATTGCGGAAGCTTATTTCCGCATTACGTTTACCATTTCGGAAGACGGCCTGGGGGTCAGCAATCCGATTACATCCTCCGGGCAGTTTGAGCAGGTGGATTATCAATTAAAACCGACACAACCTATGCCATCTTCCATCGTGCAAAAACTACCCGTCGTTAATTCCGTCTTCGAAACGGTGGAAGATAAAGGTTCAATCGAACTGAATTCCCGAGAAGCCGCTCAGATTGGAAACCTGCTTTCCCCTGGTCAGATTTTTCTGGATGAGTCTTCCGCCAGGGCAATTAAAGTGGCTAGCACCAGCAAAAGTAAAGATGGATTACTGGTGGATTACACCACACCTGGTGTAGATGAACTGTTTGATTACTATGATATTCCTGAGCAGGAAGTTTCTTTGGAAGAGCGAAATATCGTCATGCCTGATCTGGACATGGTGCTGGAAAGCAATGAGCGGCTTGGCGCTTTGTCTGTATCCGATGAGCAGATCAATGCGAATCAAGAAATAAAACATTTCAACATCGACAACACGCTCCAGCAAGACGCTAATATCTCAAATCCAGATCATCCTGACGAGCAAGCCTTCACATCTATCGATCCTATGGGTCTAAGTAACGAAACCTTGATTCAACAGGGTGACGAAACTACGATCCATCAGAGTGAAGATGCTTCCGTTGATTTGAATCAGGCAAACTCCGCAGACATCACTGAGGCAAACGCCATAGATATGAATGAGCTAATTCGCACTGCCGGGGCAGGGGATTTTGCTACTTGTAAAAAATCGGGCAACGAGTTTGTCTGTGATTTCAAAAAAGTACTTGTAAATCAACAAAATGCAAACGGCAACAAAGTTTACGTTGAAGCGGGCGGCAAACTTACATTGATCGCACCCAAGGTAACGGGAAAATACGGTTTCTGGGGAAAATACGATCTTAAATTCACAGCAGGTGAGAAAGCGAACGTCTACATTAAAGGCGACGCCAAATTCAAAAAAGAAGTTAAAGTGCCGATTATGGGCTTCAATATCGGTGCAGGTAGCCTGGGATCCGTATCCGTTGGAGTATTCCTTGTCATCGGTATTGATGGCAATGTCACATTTGAATTCCAAGTGGATCAGGGGTATACCGTCACTCTAGGTGTAAAAGGTAAAACACGGGCCTATATTCCTGTACAAATCAAGCCTTACAGCAATGTGAGCCGTTATCTTACCGTGACACATAAAATTGAAGGACAAGTTACGGCTTGGGCAGGAGCCAAAGCTGAAGTGAGTTTGAAAATTGCAGGCAAGAAAATATTAGAGGTCAGTGTGTTCGCAGGCATTGAGGCCACAGGAAAGTGGACAAGTAGCAACAGTGTTCCAAGCACCATGTCCCTTACCATCGATGCGCTCGTGAAGGGGGAAGGCGCTGTATTTAATAAATCCTTCAAACTCTTTGAGCTACGCTGGAATCTCGTAAGATTGGTAAAAAATCCTACCAATCCGGGAACCGGGCAGAACCTGGCGAGAAATGCAACCATAACCGCATCCTCCACCTATCCGGGGTACTCAACAGCCCGAATCAATGACGGCGACCGTAACACGGCACTTGGGGAAAGTTATAGCTGGGCAAATAATCGTAATTCCTCATTACCGCAATATGTCATTCTTGATCTGCCTGCATCCAGTTCCATTCAGCGGATTGATCTATATACAACCAAGGGTTATGTCCTTGCCAACTACGACCTGCAATACTGGAATGGTTCAAACTGGGTAAACCTGGTTCAAGTCACAGGCAACCAGGAGACGACACGATCACATACTTTTGCAGCAGTAAACACCTCCAAGGTACGTGTCGTTGCTAGCAGAGGGCCTTCACATCAGCCAACCTATGTTCGAATTAACGAGCTTGAAATCTATTAAATACAGTAGAAAAAACCTCAGTTTTCTTGTTTATAACAAGAGGCTGAGGTTTTCTTCATTATCATTAGGCTATAGTTTTTAATTTAATGCACCGATACGGGATGAATACCATCTGCACCTTCAGGCGAAGATTCCTTATCCTGCTTAAACAAACTGAGTAACAATCCAAGCAAGCCAAGTGCTGCAATTACTGCGGCGTAGATTGGCACTGATATCAGTCCTGTGTGTGTAATGGCAAATCCGCCGAGATAAGCCCCGGCCGCATTCCCCAGATTAAATGCAGAGTGGCTGGATGTCGTCGCCAGCAGCGGAGCTTCACGCGTCATATTCATAATGCGAAGCTGAAGTCCCGGCATAATGCCAAAAGCTGCGACACCCCAAAAGAAGATCGTGATTACCGCCAACACGGGATTGTGTAGTGTCAGCGTTAATGCAGCGAGTAGTACAGCAAGAATACCGAAGTTCACAATCAGTGAAGGCATAAGCTTCCAGTCCGCCAGACGACCACCAACCATATTCCCGAGCGTAACACCGAAGCCAAACAGCACCAGAATCCAGGTTACACTTTGCTCTGCAAAACCACTAATATCAACCAGCATCGGTGTAATGTAAGTGAAAACTGCAAACAAACTTCCGCAGCCCATTGCTCCGATTAGAAGCACAAGCAATACCTGTGGGCGGATCAGGTTACGGAACTGCTGTCCCAGGTTAGCTGGTGTACCTTGCGGAATAACCGGGATAAAACGAATAATACCAAGCAGTGAAACAATGCCCAGAATGGTAATCGCCCCAAAAGAGGAACGCCAGCCAAGCTGTTGACCGATAAATGTACCAAACGGAACACCGATAATATTGGCGATGGTCAGTCCCGCAAGCACTACCGACACCGCACCAGCTCTCCGATCTGGTGTTACAAGCTTGGTAGCCATGATTGAACCTACGCCAAGGAACGTGCCGTGAGCAAATGCCGTCAGGATACGTGCCGAGATGAGTAGCCCATACGTAGGCGCAATGACAGACAAGGCGTTACCTATTATGAAAATGCACATCAGCAGCACCAATAGTTTTTTCTGTGGAATCTTGTGCGTGAAAACGGTTAGAATGGGAGCGCCTACGGCTACGCCGAGTGCATATCCCGTAATTAGTTGTCCCGCCTGTGGAATGCTAACGTTCAGATCCGTTGCCACATTAGGCAGCAAACCCATAATGATGAATTCAGTCATGCCAATGGCGAATGCCCCAATCGTCAAGCACAGCAGCGACAAAGGAAACGGTTTTCTTTTACCGGATGTTGTGGTCTGTGATGTACTCGTTGATTCCTCCCGTTCACCCGCAACAGGTTCTAATGAATGTTCTGTCTTACTCATGATGTTTTCTCTTCTCCTGTCCTTCATATATCATAATGTTACGCCTAGCTCGTTCTCTTCATGTTCTATGATTTTTTCTGCGCGGCATTGCCCGATGCTTTTAACCATAAAGCCTCATTTAATTGAGCAAACGTATCTCTCATTGCCAGCTTGTCCTGCCAATGGGATGGAATCCCGCTTCGCCCGTAATACGCACCCGCAATCTGTCCATAGACAGCACCGGTTGTATCTGCATCATCTCCCAGATTAACGGCAAGCAACACCCCATCCGAAAAACTGGATGACTTGTTGAACGCCCAAAGCGCTGCTTCCAGAGAACGAACCACATACCCGCTGCCTTGGATTTCGGGCGGTTCTTTACGCTCGTATGACCCCATAACCACTTCTTCGATGGCAGGTGAAAAAGAACTCCCTTTCTCCGTCCGCCAGCGCTTCATCGTCTCTGGAGATAACATCGTAGCCTTGTCTGCTCCATGGAATCCCGCCACAAGAATGGCTGCCAGCACTTCGCAAGCCTCTACACTTTCCGTCGCTGCATGTGTTGTCCGCGAACTCAGCCCTGCGTAACGAACCGCCTCTGACGGTTGAAGCGCATAAGCCATGGCAACTGGAGCAAGCCTCATGATGGAGCCATTCCCGGCAGTCATGGGGTCAGTTGATCCACTGTAAGCTTCACCGGTTCGAGCAAATCGTTCCAGCGCGCTTCGCGTAGCTCCACCAATATCAAAACAATCTCCGGTACTGCTCATATAACCGATCTTATACCAATTCGTATAGCGGCGCATCTGATCAGCGGGATCGAAATTTTCCTGACGCACCAGACTTTCCGCCAGACACAGAGCCATAGAGGTATCGTCCGTCCATTCTCCCGCTTTTAATCCAAACACTCCGCCGCCTATCATATCTGTGACAGGTTCAAAAGTACCCGGACTGCTGAATTCAACAGTTGTTCCTAGCGCATCTCCTACTGCGAGCCCAATCAAACCGCCCTCAAAACGATCTCTTTGCAGCATGTTCTCTTCCTCCTTCACATCACTTATCCAACAGGCAACTCGTGGCCTTATTGTCCCACATGCGCTGATCTGGCGTAAAGCAAATTAAACTAAAGTTGCCGATTCATTTCTTCTATTATAAACGTGTCGAAAGCTGTTGAATGGTCCAATACGATTCATTTTCAACAATTTTTTTTATTTTTTTCGTGTTGAAAAAACCGTTCATCCATTACACCGCTTACATGCAAAGGGCTTAACGGTTTGCAAGGTTTCACATTTTCTGAAAGTAAGTCACACATGTGAAAATTTTCAATGTAAACATTCATGACACACTTGACCCTATTCTTTGTCCTGTGGTACGGTTTTATTAGATTCAACGCATATTTTTTCCCAAATTAATATCCCTATCCCGCTTTTTGCGTTAACTAACATTCCGCGAGTTAATGAATGTACGGGAATTAATTTGCAGAGAATTCACGAAAGTTAGTGTTTCATTTTCCAACCCAAAAACAAATTCTGAAAACAGGAGGAACAAATTGATGATTAAGGCACTGATTTTTGACTTCGACGGAACGATTATTGACACAGAGACAGCTTGGTATATCGCATTTCGGGATGCGTACAAAGAACATGGTGTTGATCTAACACTGGAGATGTATTCCAAGTGCATTGGTACCAGTCTCAAAACCTTCAATCCGTATGAGTACCTCATCACAGATTTGAACCTTCCGATTGATCGGGATGCGTTCAGGGAATCGGTCCAATTGCAGCATGCTGCATTGATGAACAAAGAAAAGGTTCGCCCAGGTATACAGGAATATTTGGAACAAGCAAGCAAAGCCGGTATAAAGCTCGCTGTAGCTTCCAGCTCAAAACGTGAATGGGTAGAGCAACACCTGGAGCAACTGAAATTAAAAGACTATTTCGAAGTGATCCGCACGGCAGATGATGTTGCCAATGTAAAGCCTGATCCGGAACTGTACAATCAAGCACTCGAAGCCCTTGGAGTAACTGCAGACGAGGCCGTAGCCATTGAGGATTCACCTAACGGCGCGCGTGCAGCATCTTCTGCTGGTATGCATTGCGTTGTCATCTCGAATACCATCACCGGAACGTTGGCATTCGATATGCCTCACCAGCGACTATCCTGCCTGACCGACCTGCCATTTAACGATTTGATCTCGAAGCCACTCGTCACCACCGCCTAAGGTCTGCACGAATTTCGTCATCCAATCTTAAAGGGGGAGTTCACACATGAAAGCTGTACATTTTGGTGCGGGCAATATAGGCCGTGGGTTTATTGGTCATATGTTGTCCGCTTCCGACTATGACGTCTGCTTTGTCGCACGTAACCCAAAGAAAATATCATTGCTTCAGAAGAGGCAAGAGTATCCGATCACCCTTGCCAATAACGAACAGGACACAACCATTGTGAATAACGTAACCGCGATTAACGTAAACGAGCAACATCGTGTCGCGGAAGAGATTGCATCCGCTGATCTCATTACGACAGCGGTAGGTGTATCTGCCCTCGGGGATATCGCCGAACCGATTGCAAAAGGCATCTATCTGCGCATGAAAGCTAATAATTACAATCCTCTGCACATTATCGCTTGTGAAAATGCGATCGGCGGTAGCACCCGGCTGAAAAAGCGTATCTATCCTTTTCTGGATGAGCCCACCCGGGCCAAAGCCGAACGTTATATTTCATTCCCCAATGCAGCTGTGGACCGGATTGTTCCGGCTCAGAACCACGAAGACCCGCTGCAGGTCACGGTTGAACCTTTTTATGAATGGGTTGTTCACCGCCCGGCCCTGCTGGATGGGTTTAAAGAAATCGAAGGCGTTCACTATGTTGATTCACTGGAACCTTATATTGAGCGCAAAATGTTTACGGTCAACACGGGTCATTGTGTCGCCGCATACTTCGGTTATCTCGCAGGCTTGAAGACCATCCGGCAGGTCATGAGCAATACGGCCCTTCGCGCCAAGGTGCGTCATGTCATGGAAGAGACGGGAGCCATGCTGATCTGTAAACACGATTTCAACGCGGAAACACACCAAAAATATATCGATACTATATTGGGACGATTCGCTAACCCCAATCTCACCGACCAAGTGACTCGGGTTGCACGTTCTCCACTTCGCAAGCTTTCACCTCATGATCGGCTTGTTCGCCCAGCTATGCAGGCCAGTGAATTCGGAATCGAGATTCCCCACTTAACCTCTGCGATGGCGGCCGCAATGCTGTTTGATGACAAACGCGATGAGGAAGCCATGAAGCTGCAACATTTTATTCATGAAGATGGACTCTCTCCTTTTATCCGCGAACGCATGGGCATTCCCGAGAAACATGTCCTTCATCAGCACATTATCACCTGTTATGAAGAGCTTCAAGAGCATAAGGTATCGAAGGTACTTACCTGAACTTGAGTTCAGCCTGTGGATCGACCATGTCCGTTGACCAACAGCAACATCATGAACAAGGCAAACAGCCGGGAGGAACGTGTGCTTGCTCTTGTTCCTTCCGGCTCAACAAAACAGCGTATCCCCTCTTTTCAGGAGACACGCTGCCCACGGTTATCGCTTTATTCATTCATAATCGAGTTCACTGATGCATACACCATAGGCAGGAAACCTTCGGAAGGTTCACCAACCGGCGCATCAATGTGGAAAATGAATCCATTCTCGTCCAGTTCCTTGACGATGAAATATTGCGTTTTCTTCCCATTCTGAGACATCATAAACAGTCTTGCATCTTTCATCGGCCCATTACTAAGCTGTTCAGGAGTTAATTCTTTGACTTCCCCCACCTCGGACAACTCTTCCTTCGCGTCCATCTTCAAATAATCCAGATTAAAGTCCGAAGGCAACTTTTCGATCTCTACCTTGTACCTAGGATCAATCTTCATCGTTAACTCATGGTCTTTTGCATCAAAAGCCATCGGCTCAAAGATATATAACGAATACCCTTTGGCCTGTGCCAGAGTTACTGGCCGCTTCTCCGTGATCCCTTCCACTGTCACTTCCAGTTCTGACGTTTTGGCGCGATCAGATGTAACGATATTTCCTGCCACAGTACCCGTTTTATCGCCATCCTCAGATGCAATTTTGGTAATCCCGGTGAGTACCAGTTGTTTGGTTGATGCATCCACTTCTTTTTCTACATATTTGAAACGAACCGAATCCTCATCATCGAAATCGTCCAGTAATTTCTGCATATCCTCCCCCACCTGGAAAGACATCGCTTTATCCTTTACACGAATCTCAACCGTGTGCGGGTCAGCCCAACCCGTCAGAATGCCCTCTGCTTCAATGGCATCACTTTCCTCCGGCTTCTGTTCCGGGGCTGGGGACGTTTCCTTTGTATTGTTCACAGATGGTTGAAGTGCAGGTGTACTGCTCCCACAAGCCACGAGTGAGAATCCCATAAGTAGAACCACTAATGTAGTGCTGACCTTTACCCTATTCCTTTTTCGCATATGAACACCTCCGTTAGCTTAAACGCAATGCTGCTTGTCCATGTTGCTACATCCATTGAACCAACGATGCTTCACACGATCACTCCGGGTAGCAGCGGGATCTTGCAATCGCTGTTTTGTGCAAAGACTGTTTGTTCTATTTATATAGCTTCGTATAATATTTACTTACACGGGAATCAGACAGCTCAATCACGCATAAACGGTATTCAAAGGCCAACTCTCCAGTCTAGCCCGCCTGATCAAGCTTAACCAATTGCGCATGCGCCGCGTTGAAAGCTTGCGTCTGCAAGTTGAATTGTTTACGTACTTCCGCAAGCTTGGCGTATTCTTCATTACGTGTGCGGATGGCACGTTTAATTTTAACAAGATTCGGCTTAGCGCTTGCTCGCATAAGCCCATACAGTTGTTCTTCAGCATTCAGGCTATGTTCATATGAAACTACAAATAGCTCATAGGTTTTGGCTCTTGCCTCATATTGATCCAGCACTTTACCTGCGTGAGCAAGCGTCTCTTCCTTCTCAATGGTAAGCTCCTTGAGAGAACCGCGTAGTGCTTCAATCTTCTCTCCTGTCTCCTGCATAACCTTTCCCGTCTGTTCAAGCAACGCTCGACGTTGCTGAATATCAGCCTCTGCTTGATCCAGCAGCGCTTCGATATTGCTGTTCTTTTTCTTTCCATTGCTCAAAATACTCTTGTATAGTTCCATATCCTCTGCTTCATACCGTGTCAGATCCTTCAGACTTTTGTCGATCTCCTGACCGCTCTGCACCAAACGATTCACCTGATTGGCCGCAGGCTCCTGCGGCTCTCCACACCCGCTAAGTAAAAGCATCAGCAATAGACTGCATGCTGCTAGCGTAATTTTTTTGCTCGTAAATAACATGTGTTCTCCCTCTCTTGCCATAACGTCTACAAACGTGTATCCCCGCTAAAATTGGCAACCCAGTGTGCGCTCGGATCATACACTTCGAATTCGTAGCCCCGATCTTCCAGCAGCTTCATAATGCGCGGCAGCGCCTGCACAGTCTGTTCCCGTTCATGCATCAAAATAACTTCCTTATCCCTGTGCACACTATTGCTCACTCGGGCTACGATTTTATCCGGCTGACCGGGAAGATTCCAATCGAGAGAATCTGTCGTCCAGTCCCACATTTTGAAACCTGCCGCTGCAATGTCTCCCCTGAATGCTTCGCCAATCTGCGGACTGCTACCGTAAGGAGCACGGATGAGATGCGGTGTGTATCCGATCAGTTTCTCGACCATTTTCTGTTCCTTTTTGAACTCATTCACAAAGTTCGCCGAACTTCCGCTCTTATAGAGTTTCTTATAGTTATGTGTCATGCTGTGTAACCCAGGATAACTACCTTCCTTCAGCAAACGTTTCACCGCATCCGGATGCTCATTTAACTGCCGTCCAATCATGAAAAACGTCGCTTTCGCTTCATGTTGCTTTAAAATATCCAGCAATTGATCTGTATATTGACTTGGTCCATCGTCAAATGTTATGTACACCACTTTTCGAACCTGACCCATAAATCGTGCCGGCTCCTCTTTCGCCTCCGGTGTAACCTGAATCATCCCCAGCTTGGCGGGTTGCTCAATAACAGCAATTGGCGGTGGTGCCATTACCGTTTTCATCCAATGGGTCATACCGATAAACACATATGTCAAGCCCGCAACAAACACAAGCAAGAGCATGATCGCCACGCTCAATCTGCCGTAGCGGATTTTCCTTTTTTTATGAGTTTGTTTTCGACTGACACTGCGAATCGCATTTCCATAGTCTCGCGTTGTTTCTTGTTGTACTCTCACGACCTAGCCACTTCCCAACTGTCTTTTTTTCCCGATGAATGGAATATTATATCGATTCACGTCTCTATATAGAAGATTAATAGAAAAACCGTCGCTGTGAATGACAGAATAGTTACAAGCTCGGTTACAATCTACTTATCTCTTTTCCATGTTTCTCTAACCACGGATGTGCAACTGAATTTATTCGTTGTTAAAAGTAAAACGTGTTTCATGGCCGAGATGCTGCTTCCAATTTTTTCAGCGTCCATACAACATTTATATATATCAAGATATCTGCTGCGTGGTGAAGTATCTTTACCTGCTGATGTCTTCCCTGCATTGACCTTCTCCTGTATAATGAGGTGATTTAGGTTATCTATTTACAAGAAGGAGCTACACCTATGACAAGCATGAACCGTGCCGGCAGATCCATCTATTTGTTATTTTTTGTCGGCATTATTGCCATTTCTTTCTCTTCTATTTTTGTACGCTGGTCTGACGCAGATGTTGCGGTCATTGCCATGTATCGCCTGTTTTTAACTAATGTGCTCATGCTGCCTTTCGTTTGGCCACACAGGCATGAGATGCTTCGTCTGAATGTTCGTCAGTGGGTTTTGTTACTTGCTTCCGGTGTGATGCTTGCGCTACACTTCCTGCTCTGGATGGGATCACTGAGATTAACCAGTGTCGCCAGTTCCACCGTCATCCTTGCTCTCGAGCCGATTCTGATTCTGGCCGGATCGGTGTGGCTGTTCAAAGCCAAAATCAACCGCATGATGCTCATTGGCATGGGTATCGCGCTGTTCGGGTCGATCATTATCGGTGCAGGAGATTTTCAGGTGGCAGGCACCGCGCTACAGGGAGATATTTTATCATTACTTGGCACGATGGCAGTGGCTGTGCATATGTTGCTGGGTCAGTTTTTGCGAACAGGTCTCAGTGCATTCTCGTATAATTTCTGGGTGTTTCTTGTCGCTGCCTGTACGTTCGCGGTGTACAATCTGTTCATGGGGCATCCGTTCGGCGGTTACGCGGCTTCGGAGTGGGGAATCTTCCTGCTGCTTGCCATCGTGCCTACCATCTTTGGACATTACCTCTTCAACTGGTTGTTGCAATATATGAATGCGACCACGGTATCGATGGGTGTTCTCGGAGAGCCTGTATTCTCCTCCTTGCTGGCCTGGGTACTGCTGGGCGAAGCATTGAGTACACTTCAAATGTCGGCAGGTGTCGTGATCCTGTTCGGGGTGTGGATCTTCATTCGGTATGGCAAAACCAAACCCCAGCCCATTCCAGCGGATGCGCCCATCGCCGCTCCAGTTCCTGTTGAACCGAAGACGGTGTAAAAAAATTCATTACATATGAAGGCGGTGTGTTGTTATGAAAAATATAGTATCCATGCGCTGGCTGCTCGCCAGAATGTACGAATCCGATGTTGCTATCGTAGATTGCCGTTTCCTGCTCGGTCAACCCGATGCCGGACGTGAAGCTTATGAAGCCGGACATATTCCGGGGGCTGTCTATCTTGATCTGGAAAAGGATCTTTCCGCTTTGGTCACTGAGCACGGCGGACGCCATCCACTCCCTGATCCGGCTGCACTCGCAAGCCGCCTCGCTAAAGCAGGCATCGGCTCCAATAGTCGCATCATTGCCTATGATGATCAAGGCGGCATGAACGCATCACGTTTATGGTGGCTGCTTCGCTACTTGGGACATGAGCAAGTTTATGTCATGGACGAAGGTTTCTCGGCTTGGCAGAATGCCAAGTTCCCGGTGACAACGGACATCCCGGTACAGATTCCATCTTCGTTTGACGTGAACCTGCAACCACAGATGCTCGCAAGCGTTACGGATGTGCAACAAGCTTCGGCAAGCGGTAGCGCCGTGCTGATTGACTCCCGTGATGCCCGCCGTTATGCAGGGCTGGAGGAACCGATCGATGCGAAGGCCGGACATATTCCGGGGGCAGTGAATTATTTTTGGAAAGAAGTGCTTGGTACGGATGGTCGCTGGTCTGGTGTTGAGGCATTAGAGGAGCGGTTCGTGAAGCTGGGGAAAGATGATGCCATTATCGTGTACTGCGGCTCTGGCGTATCCGCCTGCCCGAACGTGATTGCGCTGGAGGAAGCGGGATTCTCGAATGTGAAGCTGTATTCCGGGAGCTGGAGCGACTGGATTAGTTATGAGGGAAATACAGTAGCGACGGGGGAAGAGTAGTTCGGAGGACAAGTCTACAGTTTCTCAATGACAAATACACCGCCTTGCAGGCCGATGTCTGGGGCGGTGTATTTTCCGTTCCTGAGCGCGAGCCGGGAATACAGGAGTGGTAAAAGCATCGTTGCACGGGATGGCTAGTGATTTTCAACTTTTACGGTGGCCCACTCGCGCCCGTGAAGTAATGCTTTAAACGAGATTTGGTTGCCGGATGAGGCATATAAATCATCATTCGATGATCTGGTTCATTGGGAAATTGAAGGGTGACATGCTCGAATTCAATAACTCCAAACGTGGGGTGCAAAAGCTTCTTGTAGCCGTCAAGGGAGCCTGGCACTTCATGATACTGCCACATTCTTGTAAAATCATCGCTTGTCCTCTTCAGATCTTCAATTAACTTGTCGAATGAATCATCATTCAGATACCGTGCTCTTGCCGTTCTGAACTCAGCAATCATTCTTCGTGAGACACTCTCCCAATCCTCCGATCCTTCTTTCCAAATAGAATCCGTAAATTGGCGCCACATCAAATTATAATCATGCGGGGGTGACACCCTATGAATCATAAATACAGCATCTGCCGCTTCATTCCAAGCTAAAAAATCCCACTTTTTCCCGATGACATAGGCCGGATTAGGATGCAATTCATTCAGCATGTCCTGAATGGATGGGCTCAGTTTCTCTTCAATGATCGTTGATTGAGGAGGCAGTGATTCTCCAGCAAGCAAAAAGAGATGTCTTCGCTCATTGGGTGTCAGCTGGAGTGCTGAAGCCAAGCTTTCCAGTACACCTATCGACGGACGAATATCACGACCTTGTTCAAGGCGCGTGTACCATGAGAGCCCTATATTCGCGATCCCGGCGACCTCCTCTCGCCGCAAGCCTCGTGTGCGACGACGATTGCCAGGCAAAAGGCCAACATCAAGGGGAGAAACGGAGGCGCGTAAATCTCTTAAGAAATTACCTAGCGCTAAACGGCGCTCACTGTCGTTCAAGTAAACCTCCCCCTTATCCTATCACTCACAAACCTACCATTAAGCAGGTTCTCGTGACCGTTTAGTAGTCAAATTATACTGAAGGCAGTTGATGAGATCAACAATTCCAGGCAAGGAGAATGAATATGACAACCATTGCAGGACAAATGTTGGCAAACAAGGTAGTAATGATTACAGGTGCGGGGCGAGGCATTGGAGCTGAGGCAGCAAGACTGTTTGTACAGCAAGGGGCTTCTGTGATGCTCGTCGCGAGGACAGAGTCTGAGTTGCGTAAAGTCAGGGATGAAATTGTGACATCGGGTGGAGATGCTGCATATTTCACAGCCGATCTGTCCGATTCACGCAATGTTGAACAAGCTGTTAAAGCTACAATGGAACGATATGGCCGTCTTGATGCCGCTTTTAATAACGCAGGTATTGGAGTCACGGTATCATCGCTGGTGGATGAAAGAGAAGAAGACTTCGACCTGATCCAGTCCGTAAATTATAAAGCAGTCTGGATGTGCATGAAAGCCCAGATTAAAGTGATGATGGAGACTTCAGGGTCAGGCTCTATTGTTAACACCAGCAGCGTGGGTAGTCTTAAGGGAAATCCGGGCTTGGGAGCTTACGGGGCATCTAAACGAGCGGTAAACAGTCTGACTCAAACTGCTGCAGTCGAATATGGTCCAGCAGGTATCCGTGTCAATGCAATTGCTCCGGGGACCACAATGACGGATATGATTCAGCAGTGGGTTTCTATCAACCCCGATATCATTGAACAGATTCGTGCGAAGACACCTCTGAGGCGTCCTGCTGAGCCTATTGAGATTGCTAACGCAGCCGCTTGGTTACTTAGTGATTATTCATCTTTTGTTACTGGAGTCGTTTTACCTGTTGACGGTGGACTTAGTGTATAAGATTCAGTGGTCTAGGTCGGAATGTCTGAATTGATGTAGACATATCTTCGATTGCAATCGCAAGCGGGTTATGGGAAGAATAAATATTTTGATGATATTCTTAGAAAAGGCTTTCTGGACTAAACTGAGAGTTAACAAACTCCCAGTTAGTCCCTTTTTTTTGATTCACGACAACAGAAAAAAACGCGATGGACATTCGTCCACCACGATTAAATACTGAAATCAATTATTACTTTTTACTTAACGACACGTTTGCTGTTAACGTCTTGTCGATCGTCGTCCAGTTTACATAAGCACCTAGTATTTCATTGATAACAGAAACCGGAACTACGGTTTCGCCATTTAAAAGCTTTGGTACCTTACTATTGAACACCAGTTTATCGTTAATTGAATACACATCCGAACCAATTTGAGCACTTATATTTTTCGTGCCTAATTGGATTTGTGTTGTACGCGTCTTATTATCCCACACGACTGTACCGCCCAATAGCTCCAAAATGGTTCGAATCGGTACGTAAAATTCATCGTTATGAACAACCGGTTTGATTACCGTACCACCTACATTCATTGCAACGTCAACATATTCAAGGAAATCGGTTTTTCGAATGAGTCCATGAACCCCTTTAGTTCGGTCTACGACCTGAGATACTTCATAATCCGTTGCGGCCGATAGGTACGCATATGCTACACTTCTATCCATATCAAGCTTATCGGATAAGAATTGAATCGATTCACGTACTGATTCTTTCATGGCTTCATCCAAATCAGGGTCCAGTCCAATTGGAATCCAATAATCCTCTGTTTCAGCAAAGGGTTGCGTGAATTCTCCACGATGGGGCAGTGATGGATCACCTTTCTTTAACACCGTTAACCGAACTGTCCCCCTTAAGGAAGCTTCCAATGCAGTTAACGCTACTTCCCCATCTCCTTGAGCAAAGTGTGGATCTCCAGTATAGAATAGCCCGCCTTTAACTTGAATCGGATAATAAATAGTTGCACCAACACCCAACTCATTAATATCCATATTCCCTCCTGTTTCAATAGGTGGGATAGAACTCACAACTTCACTGGTATTTGGTGCAACCCCCATAACACCTAGAAACGGGTTAATTGGGAAACGTACATTTTTGCCAGCTTTTGTTGGTAATACCCCATACCAATTCCCGTTGATTTCTTCAATAGGCGTAAATATAGATACATTATTATATAATTCCGGTTTTGTTGCGCTAGCTCCCTCTTGTGGGCCTTTATTTTCTGGAAATTCGTTAGGAAGGGCACCTTTACCATGGCGGTTAGAAATGACACCATATGGAACTCGAGTTTGCAACGAAAGGACTTCTACTTTAAGAACATCTCCTGGCTCTGCTCCCTCAACCGCTACTGGCCCAGTGATAATATGA
The DNA here is from genome assembly GCF_019748695.1 of Paenibacillus cucumis (ex Kampfer et al. 2016). Lineage (NCBI taxonomy): Bacteria > Bacillati > Bacillota > Bacilli > Caryophanales > Paenibacillaceae > Paenibacillus > Paenibacillus cucumis (ex Kampfer et al. 2016). Next base: position 59,657 of record NZ_JACLIC010000031.1, read on the forward strand.
GGTCCGTCTTTTACATAATCATGCTTAATTGGAGAAGCCGCAATTGCCTTGGCATCATCCAACACGCCATCGGGGGAGATACCGAATTTGCCGAAGTACTCCACTGGATTTCTCCCCTGATCTTCAATCAGTCCCTCATGCGATACCGTATCAAATGTTACAGCGCTTCCTGATGGCACAGTAAGAATCGGAGAGCTATCTCGATTAGGCAGTGATCCCCAGCGAACGTTTTCAATCGCAGACGTTACATAATAATCACCTTCTACCTTATCAAATGTTGTTGGTTGCAACGGCATACTAAATCCCACTGAAGGTAGAGCAAATGTAAACATACCCACAATCCCTACTGAAACACCAATTTTCCTAATCGTTCGGTTAATAAACATTACGTCCCCCCTCCTAGGTTACGCAACATTATGTAATATTATATGACACGCATAAACGATAACATATAAATCTATTTAAAACAATATTTTATTGTTAACAAAAATAACAAAAAAGGGCTATAACCCGAGATGAACTTATTTAAAGCATAAAATGATGTTAACATACCTAACATATGAAAGGCGTGTAAAACTTAAATATGTTTCCTAAACTTGATGAACATTCTTCAGATATCAGTTATGAGGGGAATGCGGTGGGTGCCCGTATTTATTCATCGGCTTTTTAGGCACTATATTGGTTGGGGTACACGTCGTGATCTTTCAAATTCATTCTATAGACTTCATTTAAATAATAAAAATCGCCCCTAATTTTGTTATCTATTAAACGTGCTAAAATAGGATTTAGACCTGCTAAACTTATTGAGGGGTACCTCCTCAATCCATCAAGAAGAGGTGAACAACGATGACGGAGTCATATCATGGAATACATTCGAATTTGCAATTTCCAAGTAGCATCTTTAATATCGACCGCAAGGATGTTCCAGCACTTCTGGAAGCTACGAACGTCAAGCACCAGGAGACCATTGCGGAAAAACTGACTGGTTCGGAGTATGCACTTCATTTACTCCTTGCTGTAGAAGCTGCTAAGCAACTAGTATCAGAATGGACTGAAGCAGTGCAGCGATGGTCACCGCCGCTTATCCTTGATCTGTCCATATGCTCAATTGACTGCGCTGTTGAACTCCTGCAAAACCCTGAGCGGCGACTGCTTCGCTTCTGGTTTTATTCCGAAGATGTACCGGAGGACTGGAGAGAGGGGCACAGTGACCGCTTTTTCGATCTTACGGTGACCATTGACGCCGAATCACTGACTGTGCAACATGCTGCAGGGCCAAGCAGATGAAACAATAGAGCCTGCATTCGGAGACACTAACACTTGTCGATACTCTACCAACAGCCTGAAGGGCATTAACACAGACTTCGGGCTTTGAAGCCAGAGTGTAGTAAGTAACAAGTATCACGGCTCTACAATACCTGATCCACTATTTCAATTTATCCACCCGTTCACTACTCTCCCAGATGGCAGGATTATTAATCACCTGACTCTCCCCACGCATAATAGAATCGTAACTATCCTTTCCAGATGTATACCAGTCCACAATAACTACCTTTCCTTTCAGATCTTGTACCAAGAATTCAGTAGACTCCGCATATTCACCTACATCCTTTATAATACGTGCATTCATTTTTAGATAATAAAAACTCTGCTCTCCTTCAATATAATCCACTTTTTCAGCTTCCATCTTGACCTCTCTCACTTGGTTATAAGTTAAATTGTTCTTGCGAAACAGATTATATTGTGATCTGATCTTCTTTTCCGTATATAGTTTGAGGTTCGGGTTATCAATATATCTACTAACGTCAAATTCCAGACCGTTCCATATAGCTTTGTAATATCCAGATAAAGCCTCTGCACAGAGTTCATAAGCCTTCTCCGTATCCAAAGTAAACAAACTTGGATTGTTGGTCGTGCCCCTCCCTATCAGAGAAGCAGAATCTCCATGTCCCCCTTTGTCCTTGCTACGATGAGACTGTTCACATGCACTAGTAAGCCACATCGTTATTAACAATAAAACAAGGTAAGTATGCTTCATCATATCCCTCCAAGGCTCAATTTTAAATCAAACAATATTTTACTAAAAATTTATATAATTAACATAATTATTTACATTTTTACCTTAGAAGAATATACTCTGATATGAATGAATATCTTAATTATTCCCATATTAGGAGGGTATGTATGATGAAACGTTGGCTATCTTTAACTCTAAGTTTTTGTCTGGTTTTTCTGATGGCAGCTCCACTTGCAGAAGGGAAAACGAATCAGGTTGGCTCTAGCGGGCTCTATCAAGTAAGTACAGGGGTTGCCTTGTATGCGAATATTCAAGGAGTGAAAACGTCTCTCCCTACCGTTGTTTTCATTAGCGGATACGGTGACGATTCATCCGTCTGGTCTGGTATCCAATCCGAGATATCCCAAAAAACGTTAACGGTTTCTTATGATCGTGCTGGGCTCGGACTTAGTGACGATACTACCAAAGATAAAACAACAAAACAACAGGTGAAAGAGTTACATAAGCTGCTTCGAAAAGCTAATATTCCAGGTCCATATGTACTGGTGGGACACAGCATTGGCGGATTAAATGTGCGAGGATTTGCTGATCGTTATACCAATGAAGTTGCAGGAGCTGTGCTGATCGATGCCTCTCACGAAAAGCAAGAGGAAGCTGTTTTGGCAACCTTGCCGCCCGAATTTATAGAGATGTACCAGTCACAGTTTACTGCGGAAGGGGATTATGCAGAAGTAACCAAGAGCTTTAAATATATCGAAAAACTGCGTTCGAAGGATGCTTTGCGAAATTCACCATTAACTGTAATATCCGCAACAGAACACGGCATGGGTCCAGAAATGGAAATCAAATGGGCTGAAATGCAACAAGATTTAGCATCCTTGTCTAATCAGGCTACTCATGTCACTGCGCCAAACTCAGGACACTATGTGTACCTTGAACAACCTGAGCTTGTGCAACAAGCAATCATCTCTATGCTAGAGCAATAACTTATGTATCGGGGTTTCAATCTTCCCTATAGAAATTCATGAAGCTCGCGAATAGCGAGCTTTTTGAATTGCCTGTAACAACTTACCTCGATCAGAGGTGCCTGAGGAAGGATAGTATCTCGCTTAGATAAAAGTAAAAAGAAAACATTATATTGCTATCCGACCGTAATCCTAATTCGGCATTTCATAGTTACACACCACGCTTGCCTCCTGTAGGACATATGTCTCTTTTTCTACGAAAACGATTAAAAAAACTTTATAATCCACTCCAAATGATCGATATACAACAAATGAACACCCGCATATCCCATGATTGCAACCTGAAATCGATCTCAGGAATGCGGCACGGGAGAACAGAATTATACATATAACAGGTTGTTAGGAAAAAGAGAAAGTTCTGTCTAATGGAAAGACAAGAGCTAACAAAGGAGACGAAAATGTGAAGGGACGAACGAGTCACAAACGAAACAAACGCAGAATCTGCGTGAACCTGCTGTTATCTATGCTATTGTTGATCAGCAGTGTGCCGCTATGGCCAAGCAAGGCAGCAAACGCTGCAGCAGAAGGGTCATATCTCTTATCCCTGAACAGACCGGTGTATAGTTCCTCATCCCTTGGCGGTAATACAGCCGATCATGCCGTGGATGGCAACAAAAATACCCGGTGGGAAAGTGTTTGGCAGCAAGACCCTCAGTGGATCTATGTTGACTTGGGTGCAGTGGCTTCCATCTCGAACATCTCGATTGAGTGGGAAAATGCTTATGCTTCCGCCTTCGACCTTGAAGTGTCCGATGACGAGGTGAACTGGACGCAAGTATACTCCACAACGAAGGGTCAAGGCGGTATGACGGAAGTTGAGGTTTCCGCAAATGCACGATACGTACGTTTGTTCAGTCATGAACGAGCACAGCAAGCCTACGGTGTATCTCTGTACGCGTTCAATGTGTATGGAACGGGCGGAGCAAATCCACCTCCGAAACCGGTTGCTACCAACCTTGCCCTTGGTAAAACGGTTATGGCTTCATCAGAAGAGATTGACGAACCTAGCCGCTCCGCCGAAGATAAGGCCAAGATGGAAAAGCGAAACTATGAAGCTCGCAATGTGACAGACGGTGACCCAGGTACACGCTGGTCTTCCATCTACAAGGATCAGGAATGGATTGTTGTTGACCTTGGCGAGCGTCATGAAATCGGAGGAATTTCGCTACAATGGGAAAATGCGTTTGGACGCGCTTATGACATTCAGGTATCCAATGACGCAAAACAATGGACTACGTTGTTTCGGGAGTTACACAGTAATGGTGGACGAGATGACATTCCTGTATATGCAGAAGCCAGATATGTAAAGTTCGCAGGACTTGGCCGAGGTACAACCAATGGGTTTTCGCTCTATGCCTTTGATGTATATGAGTATATTCAAGGTGATGAACAACCGGTCTACACCATTCCGGCTATCCCGGAGATGAGCTCAGTACAGGTTGGGGCCGGCAGTTATGCCATTAATGACATCACGATGCTACAACCGAAAAACCCAAAAAATCGCACAACTGACATCACTACTCCGATTCCATCTAATGACTGGTGGCAATCGATTCTCGTTTCGGATTTAGGAGATGGGAACAGCCTAGTTACACTCCCGTTCAAAAATCGCTACACTAAGCAGGGGCTTCATGTTTTGAATCCTGGTGCGGGATACCTTTCTGCTGACGGCAACTCGATGGATGCCGATGGTGAAGCAGACCTTATCCTGACAACAAGCAATATAAACCCAGCTAAGGTGAATACCAAGGTAGCCGGATACGGAGATTACTCCGCAAACATCATCATGAGTGATGATGACACGGCGAAGGTCAATACAACCTTTGTCAAAGGCTCCCCTTTCCTGTACAACACGTTCGAGAACCCGGACACGATCCTGCTCCGTTCACCGAACATCACACGTCTTTTTGATGATCAAAACCGTGAGATTATGCTTAAGGACGGGGAATCATGGACTGGAGATCATATCGGTATAGAAGTCACCAATCAAGACAGGGCCCCTTCGCCGCAAACCTTTACAAGAAACTACGGCCTTTATGCACCAGAGGGTACCACACTTATAAAGCTTGGCAATACACTTAAGATCAAGCTGGGATCAAACGAAAATTATTTGTCGCTGGCTACCCTGCCGTCTGCATCAGAATTAGCATACTATTATCAGCATGCCTATGCTTTTGTGACGGATACGAAGGTTGATTACAACTACAACGAGAGCACTTCCCAAGTTACAACGACCTTCAGCTCCGTTACACAAACGAAGCGTGCCAACTTTTCTACCAGCACATTAATGGCTTTGTTCCCGCACCAGTGGAAAATTGCAACAACTCCACTTACGGAGCTCACTTATCCTTCCATTCGCGGGATGATGAAAGTAAGCGAAGGCAGCAGCTTTACGACACAGGATCGTTTCTACGGCATTATTCCGCAATTCGTGGAGCCGGATGATCCGACATACTCACGCGCGCAATTAATCAGCTATCTGGATCAGCTTGATGCAGATACGTCAGGCAATTTAATGAGCGAAGATCCCTACTGGCAGGGGAAAAAGCTTCATCCGCTTGCGCTGGGTGTGCTCATTAGCGACCAGCTTGGGGATCACGAACGTCGGGACCACTACCTGTCCCTGTTAAGAAACATTTTGACAGACTGGTACACTTACTCACCGGATGAACGTCTGCACTCCTATTATTTTTATTACTCGGAGCAATGGGGAACGATCTTCCCTTACGGAAGCGGGTTCGGCGTCAACACTGGGCTGACGGATCATCATTTTACGTATGGCTATTACGTCTTTGCATCTGCGGTGCTGGCTATGTATGATCCAACATTTGTAGAGGATTATGGAGATATGGTTGAGTTGCTGATCCGAGATTACGCCAATCCTTCGCGTACAGACAATCAATTCCCATGGATGCGTAATTTTGATCCCTATTCAGGCCATTCCTGGGCTGGCGGTTATGCCGACAATCGCAGCGGAAACAATCAGGAAGCGGCAGGCGAAGCTCTGTTCAGCTGGGTCGGGCAATATATGTGGGGCGAGGTCACAGGGAATAAAGCCTATCGCGATACAGGCATCTGGGGCTTTGTCACCGAAGAAAAAGCGGCCGAGCAATATTGGTTCAACTACGATGGAGATAACTGGCTGGAAGGATACAAACACGCTACCGTAGGGCATGTATACGGCAGTGCTTACCTGTATGGCACGTACTTCTCCAACGACGCAGAGCATATTTACGGCATTCATTGGCTGCCGCCGGCGGAGTGGATGACCTATTATGGCCGTGATCCGAAGAATACCGCCGCACTATACAACGGTATGATCAAGGATCTGGGTGGTCATCAAGAGCGCACATGGCAACACATCATCTGGCCTTTCCAATCCATCGGGGACCCGGAGGCTGCTCTTGCAAAGTGGAATACGAAAGACATGCAGCAAAACGAAGTCTTTAACGCATACTGGTTCATGCACAGTATGGCATCCACGGGAACACGTACAATGGATATTTGGGCTGATTCTCCGGCAGTAACCGTCTACGAAAAGGACGGCATCTACACAGCGCAAATCTGGAATCCGTCCGATACCGCCAAAACGGTTCGATTTTATAATGCCAGCGGGGCTTTGGGTTCAGCTACCGTCTATGCGAAGGCTCAAGTAAAGGTCAATCCATTAGAAAATACGGTAGTCAAGCAGCCGGATGCTTCACAAGGCGTCACTTATCTGGATCGCAGCTCATGGACAATTACCGCCTCTTCCAGTTCGGAAGCAGTGGAACGCATGATTGATGGAGATTTGGCTACTCGCTGGTCATCTGGACAAACGCAACAGCCTGGAGACTGGCTCCATATTGATCTGGGCAGCGAGCAGATGATGGATACTCTCTTTATGAACTCCGGCAATAACTGGGGTGATTATGCCCAAGGGTATGAAGTTTACGTTTCGAAAGACGATGAGAACTGGAGCAAGCCGATTGCACAGGGAACAGGAACATCGCCGAGCTTGTCCGTTGATTTGGGGATGCAGACTGTGCGTTATATCAAAATTGTATTGACTGCTCCCGCAGACAGTTGGTGGTCCATCTCGGAACTCAAGCTCGCCCGATTTGGGAAATTGGCTCAAACACCTGAGCATCCAAATCCAACTCCATCACCGTTGCCCGATCGGTCAACCTGGATCGTGACCGCTTCCTCCACACAAGGAACCGATGTCACAGCTTACATGCTGGATGGAAAAAAAGAGACATTATGGACGAACGGGCGAAAGCAAACGGAGGGACAGTGGATCACGATTGATCTTGGACAAACGAGTGCTTTTGATGCAGTCGAGTTGGACTCTGGGAACGCCAAGGATGACTATCCACGGCAATATCGCATTTTCGTTTCCGATGACGGGCAAAACTGGGGAACATCCATTGCTGGAGGCGAAGGAACGTCAGGACGTCTTTCTATCTCCTTCCCTGAGCAACAGGCCCGTTATGTGAAGATCATGCAGACGGGTGAATCCGACCAATGGTGGTCGATCTCTGAGTTGTTCGTTCAGCACTATGGAACAGGAAAACAAAAACGTCTCCTGCCAGACGCATGGTCCGTTACAGCGTCTTCCAATGAGGAGGCTGCAACGGCGATACTGGATGGCTCGGACCAAACACGCTGGACTTCGGGCCAGACACAAACAGGCGGCGAGTGGATTCAGCTGGATCTGGGTGACTCACAGATTGTGAACCGGATTGTACTGGATAGTGCTCACAGCAGTGACGATTATGCTCGTGGTTATGAAGTATTCACCTCACTGGATGGTATGGATTGGGGTAAAGCTGTGGTAGCGGGTGAAGGACAAAATGCCGTGCTCTCTATTGCTTTTGCTCCCCGTGAGGCTCGCTATATCAAAATAGTTCAGACCGGAACGGATTCCCACTGGTGGTCTGTAGCTGAAATCGCAGTTTATACCGCTGATCAGACGCCATGGACACCCGGAGACCAGGATCATTTGTTACCTACTGAACTGGATCGGACGTCTTGGACAGTTACTGCTTCTACGTCTGAAGACGTTAGCGCACTGCTGGATGATGATCTGAACTCACGCTGGACCTCTGCATCTGCACAACAACCAGACCAATGGATTCAGATTGATCTGGGAAGCATCCAGAATTTCAGCCGGTTAACTATGGACTCAGGTAGCAGCACCAATGACTATGCCCGCAGTTATAAAGTCTTCACTTCAACGGATGGCGAGCAATGGAATTTAGTTTCAGAAGCTTTGGGAACTTATCCTGTAATCTCCGTGATGTTTGCGACCCAACAGGCACGATATGTCAAAATCGCTTTGACTGCGGATACTCCCGAGTGGTGGTGGTCTATTGCTGAATTGAGACTGTACCGTTGATACGCTGAACCAATGACTAAACTTTAAAAGATTCAAATTCAGCACATCTTATAACTAAAGATGTAAAAAAGTACAGGGACCTCAAGCCACGATCGGCAAGAGATCCCTGTTTAATTATGTGATATATGATAGAATGCCCATCGTCAGGCTAATCATTACTTTTTGATTTTACCATCATATCCAAGCTTATAAACAGTACCTTTATCAAAAGATAGGAATGCAAGACCGTCGCCTACTAAACCTATAAATCGATCATTTGAGTCTAAAGAACGTAGCTTGCTCTTCTTGCCTGTATAACGATTATAAATATACAAGTCACTCTTATTTTTGCCATTCTTGTCTACTGAAAAACTTCGATAATAAAACTTATTATTTATATATGCTACGGGATCAATATACTCTTTAGAGGCAAATGTTTTTTTTATATTTGCATTTAAATCGGAAAAATGACCTTTGTAGCTATAACCTCCATCTACGATCTCCAAAAAAAACATAACATTCCCATAAAATTCGTATAACTCCACACCTTTAGAAGATAAGCTCTTCAACCCTGTACCATCTAAATTCATACGATAAAACTTGTCATTATCCCTGTTTGTATAATAGATATGTCCGTTGTTTATTTTAAAATTATAAAAAGGAGATTTAGACAATATCGTTTGTTCGTTTGAACCATCTGTTTTCATTGAGCCGAAAGACAACGCATCTGGCGTTTCCGCAGTCCTTTCATCTTTAACAAAATAAATCGTATCTCCTACAGCAGTAAACCTTGCAAAATTATCCTCTTTGTTAAGTGAGGTTAATGCCGATCCATCTTTCTTAATTTTAGCCATCTGACGATTCCAAGGGTCTTGCTCATTTTCAATCAGAAAATAGATCCACCCTCCAACCCATTTTACATCTGAAACTCGCTTAGGGAATATAGACTCTGTTTTGCTTCTATTACCTGTGAATGTTGTAACGTTGATGCCCATCAAATCTCCGTCATCTTCATAACCTTCCCATACTAAAGTTTTAGCGGAATCCTCAGCCCCATATACAGGTACTACACCTAACAACATGATCACACTTAATAACGCTACCAACCATTTTCTTCTCATTCTTTTCTCCCTAAATTATGTATTTTTCTACATTAGCTATTGTAAGTTGAATTTAGAAATAGAACAATCCTTTTACTCTACATTCTGGCATGCTCTCCGTTATGAAATAACTACAGACCCTGCATGTAAATGAAGTGAGCATAATTATAAGTAAACTCAGATGAAAGAACCTATCACCATATGGCGAAAGGTTCTTTTTGTGTGTTCTAGAATTGATAAATTGTACTGTAAAAGATTTCATTAAGTGATGGTAAGGCCACCGCTTGCATATCCCGCAATCGTTGAAGCCACATCAACTCCGGCGGTTACTGATGCAGAGAAGACCATAAGCAGACGGTCACCGGCGGCTACCGGGATACTCAACCCTGTAGTCAAACCGCTGGCGATCGTGCCTAATGACAACACGCCTGTCAGTGCTGGTGCCAAAGTTACAAGGGCTCCCGGTACAGCCGTAAACGTATTATTCGGTGTAGTTGAACGGAATAATTGTGCAGTCAGTGTTATTGTAGATCCAACCAAGCTGAGTCCAGCTGTCGTACTGAAATAAGCAGCCATTGAAGTAATCGTCCCTGCTCGTGATGCTGAGAACGCAAAGTTCAGCAAGGTTCCGGCAGCGCCTGTGAGATCAATGATTCCTCCATTAATCGTCACTCCAGACGCATTATTACCAAAGCCAACCAAGCTGGAGGTATTCAAAAGTCCGCCCAGCACCGTAGTCAACGAAGCTGGTAACCCAGATGCATAAGGAATAATCGCTCCAGAACCTGTCGCTCCGGTCGCACCCGTTACTCCCGCCAGACCCGTGGCTCCAGTCGCACCCGTCACTCCTGCCAGACCCGTTGCTCCGGTCGCACCAGTCACTCCCGCCAGACCCGTTGCTCCGGTCTCACCCGTCACTCCTGCTAGACCTGTCGCTCCGGTCGCGCCCGTTACACCTGCTAGACCTGTTGCTCCTGTCGCACCCGTCACTCCTGCCAGACCCGTTGCTCCGGTTGCACCCGTCACTCCTGCCAGACCTGTTGCTCC